>CAYUYG010000138.1:4953-5267 GCA_964449125.1 uncultured Coxiellaceae bacterium
GCAGCAGATAATTTAATACACTAAACATCGCTTTTTTCATTTCACCGGCATACAACATACCCACCAATAAAACTTTTTTCGCCGCGAAATTAATCATCACCGCACCATCACCATTCACACCGTCTCGTTGTGGATCAGTGATCAAACCAGGCGCGCTTAATACAGTCCATGGAGTTTTTCCATGCGCATAATCTCCCTCTGGCCGTATAAATAAATTGCGTGCAAATAAATTATGCCAAGCCAATTCAGTAATCACTTTCAATGGCAGTAAATATTTTTCATCAGCACCAACTTGTAAATGCGAAACATAAATG
>CAYUYG010000139.1:0-5229 GCA_964449125.1 uncultured Coxiellaceae bacterium
TCTTTTAGCGCTACTTTTATCTACAACAAACGCTCTGGGTGAGACAACCCCCGGCATATCCAAAGAAGCTTACTTACAACACGGGCATTTTTTACTAGAAGGCGGAGAAATAGAAGAAGCCATCGTTTCTTACCAGAAAGCTTTAGCTATCGATCAAAATTTTGCACCAGCTAAAGGTTCGTTAGAAAGGGCGCAGCAACAAAAGCAAAAATCACAATTTGCTGTACCTGTTGAGTGTAGACAAAAACCCACTGTCACCAATGCGTTTGAAAAAAATCCGAGCTATAAAGGGCCTACTTTTGCAACGAATTTATCTTGTGCCCGACGTTTTGTTTCTATTTACGGGGAACCCATTAGCCCTCGCATTATTCGAGAGTTTCTCACTTGGGAAAGTGATAACGGCAACCTCATTACCTCTATCAATTTACTTGCCGCACAAGATTCAAATCGCTTTTTTGAGGATTATCAAAAAATCACTATTAAACGTGCGGGAAAATTTTTCTCAATTCTAGCGGAAGAAAAATCTCATCCAGACGATCAAAACTCTCCTCATACATTTTTCTATGAAGTTGCAGGCGTTACTCAAAACGGTACATTTATTCTCGCAACTTATGATGATGAGGGCGGCACACTCGATGCTGGCACCTTAATGTTGTTTCGAATAAAGAAAGTCGTTGGCTTGACGGATGAAGGTGCTGACAATCAAATTTCTTTAATTAAAGTAGGCGAATTTTTTGGCTCACCCCATCATATTAAAATCACCGGCAACCGTGTAAGTTGGCAATCACAGCAGCATCAACATACGATCACCGTATAACAACCCTGTTTACAACATTTTATAACGAGATAACGCCGTCCCATTTACAAATCTAATGGGACGCGAATCAAAAGTAACATTCAACTTATATTCCGCTGCCTTATTAAAATTGCTCTGATTGATCATCTCTGTATTTTGTTAACGCAGAATGTATTTTATTAATAGAGAAACTTAATCATTATCGTTATCGATCTTCTCCGCGTTATTAATGATGACAAAACTGTCACCCGTTTGTCACTCATTCTTCAGTGCCCGCTTCGTAACCTTGAAGTGATTTTTAACAACTTCAAGGAAATAAAAATATGTCGCATTCCAGAAAAAAAGGTGACTTAGCTTTAGATACCAAAAAAATGTTTGAGGAAAAATCAAAAAAATATAAGCACTCCGAATCGAATGCTGAAATGCCGCTTGATGCCATTCTTATTCACTCGACATTAAGTGATCCTGATCCAGTTCAACAAGCAGATAATATTATCAACGCGTTTAATAAAAATGTTCGTGAAGGTGAAAGCTGCTTTACCACTACGCTTATTTCTGCACGCGGACAATGGATAGATCGTGATGAATTTTTATTAGGCCATCGCAATCGCACTCCTGAATTAACTGGTTTTGTCGGATCACGTTTTATTGCACGTAAATTAACGATGAGCCCCAGTGTTACCACTGAAGTAACAAGTAAGCATAAACAAACTGATTTATTTTACGGGGCACACGGCAGTTTCGTATTAAACGTCCCGATTGGCCAGTATGCGAAAGCCTGGTCAGGCAATACACCCATGATATTCGCACCGGGATCCCATGTGGTTCACGATCAAAATTTTAAATTTAACCCTCAGAATGGCTTAGTACCGCAGTCAGACATGCATATTTCGCATGGTACGATCAATATTATCAGAGTGCCGGCGGGTAAAATTGCAAAGGTATGGATTGGAACAACCCCACTCTTGCTGGAATCCAGAGACGAGCCTTATGTTTTTAATAACGCGCTTTTTAAAATTGAAAAAAATACACAACAAGAACTTTTTTTTGAGGCAACCACCCATTACTTATTGCATGGATCCATTAAACGCTTAATGCCCAGCACCGGTGAAGTCGCCATTACCTATAACAATGGTCACTTACAAATTATTGGGCCTAGAGAAGATAATGAACCGACGATTATCAATTCACCCAATCATTTTCTCAGTCAATTTTTAAATACACAAACGCGGACATTGGTGTTTTCACATTTACATAATGTAAAAGGCCAAGAAAAAAGTAATGAAAAATTAATATTCCGCACCAAAGATTCATTACAAGTCAGCGTAAATTTAATGGTGGTATTTGACATTGTCGATCCAGAGCTGGCATTAAAAACACTGGGCAGTGAACGTAATATTATCGATCACATTGAAAACATTGCCAGTGTCGATATGGGCATGGTTGTGCAACAATGTTCTTCCTCTGATTTTTTACGTTCGGCACAAACCAAACCCCTCGGTAAAAGAGAAAAAGGCAAAGAGCACGGTGACACGTATCAAGACGAAGTACGTCAAAAATTAGCTGAAGATCTTAGGGAAATTGGCATTCGTTTAGTACGCCTGAATTTTGAAACCCCAAAAATTTTGGATGCGCAAATTGCAAAAGAAATGGAACAGCAAGCCGTTGTGACGGCGCAAGCTAATACCAAACAATCGGTGCTGGAAATCAATACCGAAATTGCTAAAAAAGAAGCGGCGCAAAAAGCCGGAGTAAAAGCGATCGAGCAAGAACAGGTTAATGCAACGATTGTGAGTAAGGCCCACGCCGAATTAGAAGCAGCCAAATTACGTGCTGAAGCCATTGAAATTGAAGCGAGAGCGAGACGTAATGCGGCACTCATGGAGGGTGAACGTTACATTGAAAACCCAAAATTATTTGATATTAAAATGGCCGAGATACAAGCTGATGCTTTTTCGAAAGCGCAGTTTTTGCCGCCGCAAATGGCTTCTATTTTAATGCAAGGTTTTGGGGGGGCGATGCCGCTTACTTTGTTTGGCAATAATGCAACCCAAAGTGGTGGCGCGAGAGGTCAACTGGTGGAATTACCCAAACCAGATGAAGCACCACGCATGAAAAGTGGTTAGTGCTTGCTTGTTACAGAGAAGACCCGTTTACGCGGGTCTTTTCTTATCAACCCCATCTTGAAATAATTTATCCCCCTCGCCGTAAAGAGGGTGACTGTGTTTTTACCATTTCTTCAGTAGTATTTTTGGATGCAAGCAAGGTTTCTTTCCTATTATTACTTTGACTCCACAAGGTAACCGCATGCTTGGCATAGGCTGGTAATTCTGTATGTCGCGCACTCAGCCCTTGCACATCACTTTTGTCCATAAATTTCTTCGCTGAAGTTCTTTTAGATTTAAGATAGCTATCAAACTCATCACCCATATCGGCTAAAGTTGTCACTTCTTGGCGGAGAAAATTTAATAACTCTGAAATTGTCGTCGTTCCTTGTACAAGTTGATTCAGGCGTGGGCTTAAAAAAATCTTATTTGCTTCCATAAATTGACGTAAGTCAGTGCAATGTTCACCAGTCATGGGAGATTGTAGAAGAGTATCATTTAGATGCGTAGTGTGTTGTATTAGATGTGATATAAATTGGTAGCCATAATAAGCTGTTTTTACAAGCACGAAAATCATCAATAGGTTCGCTACAATCGTAGCTGGAAGTGAACGCTTGGATCCCTCAATAGCTATTCGTAGCATAAAATAACCCAGCTCAACGGCGAGGAATAGTAGAATGCTGGATATAGCTAGCATATAGTAGTGATATAGATTTTGAGAAAGAGTGCGGTTCGTAGGTTGAAAAAAAATAACTTGATGTGCGCTGTCGAATGCTTTTTGATTATTTTGCAAAGCAGCTAATTCTATTGCTTGCCAGTCACTAAATCGCAAAGAGCGACCGTATAATGTATCAAAGAAACGCTTATTGCACGTGTCCCAAAAGTAGTTGGAAGTTAAGGACATCGCTTTTATATCTCTATCTTTCAACCATTCAAGTATCAAAACAATCAACTCATCTGGCAAAATAGTCATCTCTCCAATCGATTCTTTAGGATCGCTGCTACTCGATTGACTTACCCCTTCACTGCTGTACTGATATTGGGCCTGCTGTACGGAGTCATCACTTTTTCTCAGCATAAAAATATCCATTCGCAAGTTTTTCAACGATCATCGAATCGTTATAAGTGTTTGACAGTTTAAAACAATGATTAAATTTAATGAAGTTGGGCGTACTGCCATCATTATATAATTCGACAGTTTCGCCCTGATCTTTCAACAGAGCTTGCGCATACAAAAGACTATCCGCGATTTTCTTGCCGTCCTGAAATCGAGCTTCCATGTTTTATTTCTTCTTATTCTGCCTGATCTTGCTGTTCTTGTTCGTATTGTTCGAGGTAATGCATGGCTTGTTTCGCTAATTCATCTAATCCAATTTTAGCCACACCCGAAATAATAAATACCTTACCTTGCCAATTTAATCGTTTCACAATCTCCGCGCAGGTTTTTTCAACTTCATCTGGCGGCAACAAATCTACTTTATTCAATACCAACCAACGTTCTTTTTGTAGTAATTCGGGACTGAATTTCCCCAACTCTTCAGTGATCGCATTAAAGTTTTCAACTGGATCGCTATTATCAAGCGGCACGACATCCAATACATGGAACAACAAACGAGTTCGCGCTACGTGCTTTAAAAAGCGAATGCCTAAGCCCGCACCTTCAGCTGCCCCTTCAATTAAACCCGGTAAATCGGCGATGACAAAGCTGTGAAAACGCGCAACGCTAACCACACCGAGCGCCGGATAAAGCGTGGTAAACGGATAATCGGCAATCTTAGGGCGGGCAGCAGACATCGCACTAATTAAGGTAGATTTACCCGCATTTGGCATGCCAACAAGGCCCACATCAGCGAGCACTTTCAATTCTAGACGTAACTGCCGTTTTTCACCGTCTTGACCCGGAATGGTACGTCGAGGAGAACGGTTTACACTGCTTTTGAACCGGGCATTGCCCACGCCATGACGACCGCCTTTGGCAACGCAGGCTTCTTCGTCCTGAGCGGCTAAATCAGCTATTAGCTCATCCGTTTCATCATCATAAATCATGGTCCCTACCGGCACTCGGAGATACAGGTCCTCCCCGCTTCGGCCGGTACAATCACGGCCACCGCCTTTTTCACCGTCTTGTGCCTTATGAACACGGATATATTGGTAATCCACCAACGTATTGATACTTTCATCGGCTCGCAAGTACACACTACCACCATCACCGCCATTACCACCATCGGGGCCACCAAATGGCATAAATTTGAGACGTAAGAAGCTGCAAGCTCCATTGCCACCTTTGCCTGCTTCAACACTGATCTTTGCTTCATCGACGAATTTCAT
>CAYUYG010000140.1:0-5206 GCA_964449125.1 uncultured Coxiellaceae bacterium
AGGACACCAGCGCTTCTGTTTTACCACTACCGGTTGAACCAAACATCAGCACGTGGGTGCGCATATCATCGTTATTAAACCAGAGCTCATCGTTATCTGAGCGGCGATTACCAAAAAAACTGATTCCGCGCGCTTTGCGTGGTTTGGCGGAGCTTGGCAATGGATCATTGTAATCGAAGGCTTGAGAGCGTTGCGGCAATCGAAACGGCAAAGTGGTACGACGTGTATAAGCATACAAAAAGATGCACAAACCCGTAATAAAAATAAATTCGCTGACTGAGGGGAACATAAAACATGCGAAACCAAACGCAGACATTAAACATGCGCTGTTTACAGGGTCTTTAAAAAAATCAACAATCTTCATTCCCAACGTGCGTGTGTCACGCAACAATAGCTGGGGCGATAGTTCATGCTGCTCTTCTAAACCGCGCAATCGCATAATAACCTCGGTGTCCGCTTAAGTTTCGTCCGGACGATAAACAACTTCTTTCAATGCTAACTCAAGTGCATTGGTTGCTTCCTCAACCATTGGCACCAATAATTTTCTACCAGCTTCTTTCTCAGCAATCCAGTGGGCAAAAATCCCACCCACTTCAATAAAAGGGGTTTGTCTGCCCACTGTATTTAACGTATACCAAAGACGGCGATCCATTGGCTTCAACCATAAAAAATCAGCGGAGGCTTGCACACCATCATCGCGTGCGCCTAGTAGCATGGCCGCCATAACGGTGGAAACATAAGCATGGGATTGAATAATTTGCTGCACAAGCTTCGTATTCTCGTGTTTTTTTAATAATGCATCAATCATCGCTTCATCAAACTTTCTACCAGCCGACTCGCTCATTTTTGCCAATAACTCAGCTGCCGCTTTGCTGTCTGCGTTAATGCGAGCGGCAAATACGGCAAATAAGGCTTTGGCATGCATAGGAAGTTTATTAACATCTTGCCATGCAGGACCGAGCTGTAATGCAAAAACCTTATTGGCATCACCGCGTTTTAACACCACATCAATTCGATCACGCGTGCGCACGCCCTCCTGACGCTGGGCCCGCACTTCCTGTAATAATTTAAACCGCTTGCAAAATTGCATCGGCGTCATGGCCATTGCCCATGGCCCTTTATCAATATCGGTTTTGATTAAATCCAAACCGACCACCGGCGTAATCTGTGGCCAATTAATTTTTTCGAACTTGGCCAGATCTTTCATGTTGTAAATGTGTTTGTACACACGCGTGGTATTACTAAAGTAAACGACAATGGCCAGAATGATAAAAATCAAAAGCAGCGGAATACGAAACCAATTACCAACGGAATCGCCAATCATGAGCAAATCGTTGTAGCTAATTTTTGCCGGATAAGCTTTGGCATAGGCGATCACTTCTTTGACGCGTGCGAAGGAAGAAGTGTTAATTGGCAAGTAATTTGCTATAAAACTGATGAAATTAAGTTCGTATAATTTTATTGTGAGATAGAAACTGATAATCTGAGTTTTAAATCCAAACCAAATAACGCCGACCGCCGCGAACGCCGCTGCGACGCCCCATAAAATACCTGCGGAATTATCCTGACCGCCTCCTCCGCCGCCT
The DNA here is from genome assembly GCA_964449125.1 of uncultured Coxiellaceae bacterium. Lineage (GTDB taxonomy): Bacteria > Pseudomonadota > Gammaproteobacteria > DSM-16500 > DSM-16500 > Aquicella. The sequence continues at coordinate 1,587 of CAYUYG010000140.1, forward strand.
TGTGGTGCTGCCATGGCAGAAACCTCGCTTTTTTTATATACCGTATAAAAACGGCTCAACCTTCCTTAATTATATATCAACCAAGCAGGTCTTTTTTTAACTTGCTGTGCTGAGGAATGGCTTAGATAACCCTGTGTTTTCTCAGGATTATCTAATGCATGGAAGAATGGTTCCGTTATTTATTTTTAATATTCTTCTTCTTGTTTTTGCTGTTTTTCTTTGATCTCATCCAGCGTTTTGCAGTCTATACATAATGTTGCAGTAGGACGCGCTTCCAAACGACGCAGCCCGATCTCCACACCACAGACTTCGCAATAACCGTAGTCTTTTTCCCGGATTAGCTCAAGAGACTCTTCGATCTTTTTCAACAACTTCCGTTCACGATCACGCGTACGCAACTCAAGACGAAAATCTTCTTCTTGGCTGGCTCGATCATTGGGATCAGGATAATTGATCGCCTCTTCTTTCATGTGGGTCACAATTTTATCCCCACCTTCGAGAATACGCTGGCGTAATGCCATCAAGATTGTTTTAAAGTGCTCCTGCATTTTCGCGCTCATATAATCTTCAGTCTTTTTTTGCTTATAGGGACTGATGCCAAGCACGTCTAAGCTGGGTTCTAAAATGTCTTTCTCTTTATTGGCTGCCATAGTATTTTCTCCTACCCTGAGAGTAATTGTAGTCCAAGTTTGACACCTATACCAAAAAAAACCCCACGTCCGCAAACAAATTCTTCAAATCACACAGAATTTGCAATGAACAATGGTCAAAACTGTGCCGTTGTCACCCGCTCCTGCCCAAACAAATCGCGCAGGGTATGGATGTTTTTATAGCCGTCATGATGCAAAATGAAGCGAACTGATTCGCCTTGGCTTGCTCCATGCTCAAGCAGAAGCAATCCACCTGCTTTCAGATACTGTTTTGCACCCTGACTAATTTCCCGAATTGCCACCAACCCATCGCGTCCTGAAACCAACGCGCCACGCGGCTCGAACAACAATCCATCTTCATAATCCGACCATTCTGTTTCAGCGATATAGGGCGGATTGCTAACAATGACGTCAAAATCATGTCTTGGCAAGGGCTCGCACCAATTGCCACAATAAAAGTGAATATTTTTTAGATGCAAACGCTGTGCATTTTCTTGCGCAATCGCTAGTGTGGCGGAATTATTGTCTACTGCCGCAATATCCCAATCCGGACGCTCGACCGCCAGTGCCGCTGCAATCGCACCGCTTCCTGTTCCTAAATCCGCCACCTGAATACGACTTATTTTCGGAAAAGCAGCCAGTATCTGCTCAACGAGCAATTCGGTTTCCGGTCGAGGAACAAGCGTTGCTTTTGTCACACGCAAATCCAAGGACCAGAATTCTTTGCTTCCGGTGACATAAGCAATCGGCTCTTTTTGTTTACGTCGCTCAACACAGTCGCCAAACTGCCGCCATTGTTCATCCGTTAATTCTTTCTCCGGCCAGGCATATAAATAACTGCGCGCCTCGCCCAACACAAAGGCCAGCAAAATCTCTGCTTCTAGCTGCGGTACATCAGCAACGGCATGAAGACTGGCGACAGCGTGTGATAAAGCTTGTTGGATGGTAGGCATACATTCTCTGCAACAAGCGGCAGCTTACTCTCCCAAGGAAGCAATCAAGTCTGCGTTATATTCCTGACTTAATGCCGCGACAACGGGTTCCAAATCACCTTCCATGATTTGGGGCAATTGATACAGTGTTAAATTAATACGATGGTCTGTTAAACGTCCTTGCGGAAAATTATACGTACGTATGCGCTCGGAACGATCGCCCGTACCAACTAAACTGCGGCGTGCTTCAGCTTGCTGCTTGTGTTGTTTGTCACGTTCCGCAGCTAAAATTTTTGCCTTCAGTAATGACATGGCGCGGGCACGATTTTTGTGTTGTGAACGCTCATCCTGGCATTCAACGACAGTACCTGTTGGCAAGTGAGTAATGCGAATCGCCGAATCGGTTTTTTGCACGTGCTGACCGCCCGCACCCGAGGCGCGAAACGTGTCGATGCGCAAATCAGCGGGACCAATTTCAATACTGTCAATTTCTTCAAGCTCAGGCAACACGGCAATCGTGCAAGTTGAAGTATGCACACGCTCTTGCGCCTCGGTTTCCGGTACACGCTGAACACGATGCACCCCCGATTCAAATTTAAATCGTGAATACGCACCCTGGCCAATAACGCGTAAAATAATTTCCTTATAACCACCGTGTTCACCCAAACTTTCACTGATGATTTCAACTTTCCAACGCTGTGTTTCCGCATAACGCATATACATACGACACAAATCGCCCGCAAAAATAGCAGCTTCGTCACCGCCTGCGCCTGCACGAATTTCTAAAAAGATATTATTGTCATCGTGCGGATCTTTAGGCAGTAATTCGATTAATAAAGCTTCTTCGAGCGCAGCGGTTTTTTCTTCAATCTGTTTTATTTCCTGCTTAGCAAGCTGCTGCAATTCTGGATCATCTTCTTCAGCCAACGCACTCGCTTCAACCATTTGCTTTTCATAATCCTGGAAAAGGAAATAGGATTGCACGAGCGGCTCAATTTGCGAGTATTCTTTTGACAAATCTCGATAGCGATTCATGTCATTGGTCACATCAGGATCAGATAATAATGTTTTTAATTCTTCATAACGCGTTGCGAGCGTTACTAATTTATGTTGCACGGATGGTCTCATAACCGCTCCAAATCATGGTCAGGAATTGCAAATAATTGTTTGACTAAGTTCAATAGTTCCAAGCGACCTTCTACACCCGCTTGTCGTAATTGCACAGACGGGGTATGCAGTAATTTCTTGATGAAGGCATGAGCAAATTCATCCAGAACTGTTGCGGGATCTGCTCCTTGACCTAGCTGTTGTCTTGCCTTGTGTAATTCCGTGCGGCAAATATTTTCCATCTGACTGCGATACGCACGAATGGTATTCGTGATTTTATCCAGCGATTTTTGTTCATTCATAAATTCAAGGCTTTTGATGCGCACTAGTTCACGTGCTTTGACTGCCGCATGCTCACGTCCTTGCCGATTTTTTTCAATAATAGTTTTTAAATCATCTATCCCATACAAAGAAACACCCGCCACTTCGGTCACTTGCGGATCAATGTCGCGCGGCACCGCAATATCAATGAGCATAATAGGCTTATCGGCACGCAAGCGCATCAGTTCTATCATGTTTTCTTTCGTCACAATGGGCAGCGCACTGCCTGTCGCAGAAAATACGATATCTGCATTAACCAGAGCAGGAACAAGATGATCTAAGCCATAAGCTAAACCACCGTGTGCCTCAGCCATGGCAACCGCCTTATCCAAGCTGCGGTTAATAACGATAATGGGACGTAGCACATGCGTCTTTAAGTAGCGCAGCAATAATTCAGTCGTATCACCCGCACCACACAAGGCCACCTGCGCATCAGGCAATGCCAAATGCTGTTTGGCAAAATGCGCCGCAGCGGAAGCAACCGACACCGGACAAGCGCCTATCGCGGTCGTCGTGCGAATTTCCTTAGCAATCGCGAACACATGCTGAAACAGTCGATTGAACGAAGCACTTACGGCAGAAGCTGCACAGCTTTCAGAAAAAGCCTCCT
>CAYUYG010000141.1:0-5161 GCA_964449125.1 uncultured Coxiellaceae bacterium
ATAGAGCATCGGCCTTCTAAGCCGAGGGTGGCAGGTTCGAATCCTGCCGGGCGCGTTGAATTTGTGTTACTCAAAAATGTGGCGTTTCGCCACATTCAGTGATGGTGGACGTAGCTCAGATGGTAGAGCCCCGGATTGTGATTCCGGTTGTCGCGGGTTCGATCCCCGTCGTTCACCCCATCTTATGGGCTGCTAGCTCAGTTGGTAGAGCATCTGACTTTTAATCAGGTGGTCGTTGGTTCGATCCCAACGCAGCCCAAGAAAAAAAGGAAGAGCACATTGTGTTCTTCCTTTTTTTCTTTGTGCTGTAGCCCAGCCTACATCATAATCAAGTTGTTAATGCACAAAGCCGTAGGTTGGGCTACAGCGGTTCCCGCTAACTATCCCTGGCGGAAAATGAGCCTATATTCCGTCACGCTGTAAATTTGCATGCAAAAAGCAATCTTCCAAGCGTTGCTAGATGAAAAATTCCTATGTATTGACACTCAATTCACACCTAATCACTTCACTACGACCGCTGTCAGAACTTTGGCTATGAGGTATTTGGGATTAATTGGATACCATTGTATCCATGAGCAATGGCATTAAATAAATCATCCCAGCTGTTGATAAAATACTCTCTAAACATACCTCGCATTTTTTCCCATAAGCTTGTCCGCGAATTGAATTTAGCCCGTGCTTTTTTAAACAGATGACAACTAAGCTCTTGCACTTGATCAACTAAAAATGCAAGCAGCATCAGCATGCCAAACACAGTGCAAAGATGCTGGTAGCCATGCCCAAAATTGTGAGAGAAGTGATAGTGTTGGTTTTTTAGTGTGTTAAACGTGTTGTTTTCAATGCGCCAGTTAGATCGTCCTCCTCTCATGAGATGAAAAACGTTGTCGTTTGTTATTTGAATATCCGTTATCCAGCTAAAATGCTGCCTTTTTCCCTCCTTGTCGGTTTCCCAATACTCAATAAAGTTAGTTTTAAAATCAGGATGTTTTTTATTTAGCTGAACTTGATTGAGATAGCGATAATAATGAGTTTTCCCATCATCTGTATGATGCTTGTGTTCAATGCAAGCAGATTGATTGATCAAGTTAAATAAGAATTTATGATCGCTTGGTTTTACACCAATGATGTATCGCATATTAAGCGCCTGTAAATCGCTTAAATGAGGCACATTGGATGCAAGACCATCTTCCACTACAATTAATTTAAGATGCGGGTGCTCTCGTCTTGCATCAGCATATAATCGCCTTGAGGCATTACGTTCACAGTCATTTTTTTCTGTGCCATCGGTTTTCATGATAGGTTCGGGTGCCAGTGGTAGTACGATTTTCTTATTAGGATGCACAATCGCAGCGCAAAACATATTATGATAATGCGTCACTTTTTCCTCTGGGTATTCCGCCATGTGGTGTTTTAAAATTAGCCCTCTAATCTGTTCTTTACTTTTTCCTGATAAGGATTTCCACGTTTGATTGGCTAAAATATCCCGCAATCCGGTCATACCATTTATTGATAGTGTCGTGATTTTACGTTCTTCATCAACATAATAAAGTTCCCAAGGTTGCATAATCGTTTTAACGAAAACGTAGGTGTTTTTCTTATAGTCAGATAAGCAATCTGACAAGACCGTGACAAATTCAATATGACATTTATTATTGTGTTTTATGCAGCAATTATTGCAATGGACTGTATCGGATGAGAAAAAACCGGTGCCATCACCAGCCAGCAAATAGTGCTTATCAAGGTATTCAAATTCTTCAAGACCGCCACCTCTTTGCACTTGAGCAAAAACTTTTTTGTATACTTTCCTGACCTCTCTAGGATCGACCTCATCATTTCGTTCCCGCATATAAGTATCACTAGGTGCTTGCTGGACGTGGAACAAGGTTCGCAAATTATGTTTGATTTGCGCATCTTCTTTAGCTTCATCAAATTTCAACAGAGAGGAGAATTTGAGAGAAAACATCGCAAGTCCTGACATGAGGCAATCTGATAATGTAATGTGATTAGACCTTGGCGCTAATGTTCTGGGTGGTTTTATCGTCTTAAAGTGGCTGTAAATGAGGCTAAATAGCCCCTGTGCCGATAAATGCTTCCTTGAGGATTTCAATGCTTGCTTTTCCCTTCATTATGATAAAACCTGCACACCATATCAAAAGCAAACCTTTCTGCAAACCCAGCAATATTTGCGTGAAAATTCAGATGAAAATGTCGCTAAAGCTGCTAAAATCTCCGCTATTCAGAGCATTTTTTGGCAAAACTCATCAATAATGAGTGGTTAGCATTGGCAACTTATAGGATAGGTGACTAAAAAACTCGATGAAGCGATGGAATGTAGCGGAAATGCTTGAGATTGGAAAAAAGCTTTTCGCAAAAATTCATAAACGCAAATATCATGCACACCATAATCATGAAATTCATTTTATGGCACGTGAGATAGAACAATGGATGCCGCTGGGTGTCCAATCAATGATAGAAGGCAACTATACTCCTCGGCCTCTGCGCAGAATATATTTCAAAGATGAAATGGTTGATCAATTGCATTTGTCAGACCGTATTTTCCAGCATATTTTACTTAAGCAATTGAAGCCAACTTTTCCGTATGTGATGAATAAGAATTGTTATCATCTTCATGGCCCAACAGGAGTTAAATATGCAACCGAACGTATTAAACAGGTACTTGAAGAGGAAAAGCCTGAATATGTCATCCGCGTGGATATCAAATCTTATTATAAGTCGATCCCACACTTTAAATTAATTCAAGATATCAAAAAGCATTATCACGATCCAAAACTATTGGCGATGCTGGAGCGCATTATCACTAATCTCATTGACGCGCCGCGTGGTTATAAAAATCCTATTCATGGTATTGCCCTGCGCGGCCCTTTGTCTCAATTTTTTAGTGCGCTCTATCTCAAGCCGCTTGATGATGCGTTTAAAAATTCATCGACTTCCTATTTTCGCTTCCAAGACGATGTGTTGATCCTCTGTAAAACCAAGCGTCAAATGAATCGCTGCAGACGCATCATGATGAGCGTTTTGCATGAAAGGCATTTAAGCCTATCACGTAAGAAATCACGTATTGGATTGATCAAGGATGGTTTTCACTATTTGGGTGTATCCTATTCTCCGACGCAACCGGAGAATAACACCAAAGTAATTTACGCAAATGATGCTCGCTATTTAGACAATATGGGGGGGGGTAACGGCAACATCTGAACAGAAAAATGAGACCATTATCCGTCTTATCCCTCATGCGCGCACATTACGTAAAGCAAGAATTCAGGTACAGCAAATGGTATCTATTGGACTTTCTACCAAACGCATCAGGCGCTACCTGCATCAATTCTTACTTTGGTGGGTAAAAACGATTGAATCATGGACTTATCAAGAACTCGTTATCTGGTTTGTTGAGGCGTGCTCGGACATTTATCCTGTCGCGCACGCCACCGCCTTATTACATGGCTATTTCAACAAACTAGGCATGTCGATTTCTCGGCCCGCACATATTGCCGCATAAATTCTGTCCCTGCTCTCGTTTTTGCTTGACATAAGTTTCGAAAGGAAACGAATGCTAGCCGAACGAACGACGCCGCGGCGCCGCCCGGTATATCCAACGTAAAAATGAACACCAGGAATAGAATCAGCCGGACGTCGAAAATAGGAAGAACCATCCGCTAAAACACAACCTTTCCGATGCGATTCATTACCGATACCTTGTGAATGCGAACGTAAGAAACCTGTACCTAGACACCCCGCCAACCATTCTTCAACACATACGCTCCAAAGTGAATACTTATTCCATTTATTTGCAAATTTCTTATCAGCATGATTGTCATACATCGTTAGCGCTGCTAGATAAAAATCAGCAGGAAACACCAATCCGAATTGGTGTTCCGATTTGGGTTTCGCGTATTGATACAGTGCATGCAGTTTTTCTCTTGTCACATCACTCATTTCAAATGATTTGGTTTGATTATTCCATGTAATGGTATCATCAGCACTAATCGCATCAAAAACCGCTTGCAATAACTTGTTAGCTTTTTCCGGATCCCAACCGTATTTAATCATTTTTCCATCGGGAAAAATTTCATCAAATTGTTTTTGCTTTTCTTCGGCTGTCATGAGCTTGCCAACTTCTTCTGCTTCCTCATATTCTTCATTCATGACAAGAATTTGCCAGAAAGTACGATTAACATATTTAGGACGGCCAGGATTTTGAGCAAACGGAATATCCATAGGTTCATCTAATGGCTGACCTTGATCATCTGTATAGCAACGGTTCGGAGGATAAAAAACAGTGCCGTGTAGAGTTAATAAATCAGGGTATTCTCGCCATATCTGTTCTGCAGCCTCCAATTCACCCAATGCCCCGTGGCTTAAGAGTTGTCTTAATGGCTCTAAGGTTTGTTTATAGTCTGTGAAAAAGCATAAAGATGACATTGGGTTGGATGTTCTAACGAGATTATAAAAGCCTGACGCACCAGATAATGCACCTATTTTTAATAATATTTCAGTTGGCTTATTGCTTATATAATCATCGCTTGGATGATTGGCTTGATCTTTTTTTCTGCCTTCCATCTTCACACCTCATTTTGAATTGTTTAATTTGTGGACATTATAGATAGAAAGTATAAGCAAAACAATAGCTACAAGGGGCGGCTGGACGGTAGCGCCATATTATGCAAAACCAAAAAGTTTACGAAAGAAAGGAACCTAGAATTCCATGTGCGATGGTTTATTAAGATAGCGGGAACCGCTGGTTGGGCTAAGCGTTGTGTGCGCAGCCCAACAAATCAGATCAACCCTCTCACGCTGGGCTTCGTAAACTCAGCCCAGCCTACATTATAATCAAGTTGTTAATGCACAAAGCCGTAGGTTGGGCTAAGCGTTGTGTGCGCAGCCCAACAAATCAGATCAACCCTCTCACGCTGGGCTTCGTAAACTCAGCCCAGCCTACATTATAATCAAGTTGTTAATGCACAAAGCCGTAGGTTGGGCTAAGCGTTGTGTGCGCAGCCCAACAAATCAGATCAACCCTCTCACGCTGGGCTTCGTAAACTCAGCCCAGCCTACATTATAATCAAGTTGTTAATGCACAAAGCCGTAGGTTGGGCTAAGCGTTGTGTGCGCAGCCCAACAAATCAGATCAACCCTCTCACGC
>CAYUYG010000142.1:0-5157 GCA_964449125.1 uncultured Coxiellaceae bacterium
AAATTAATAAGAATTAAATGGCGGGTTTGGGGGAGGCTTTTGGTTAAATTGAAAGTTAATAATGTAACACTGCCGGAATAATTCCAGTTGCGCCATTGGTCGGTGCAGTAACGACGCGTCCCCCTGCTGCATTTTCTTCATTCACAGCAATCGCAAACATATTAAGCCAGGCCATACTGTCGGTCATGGCGTGCGAGGTGGGTCTGCCTTTTTCTTGTAATTTGGTGTGGAGATAGGGTGCGCGACGTTTAATGTTTAATCCGCCGGGTAGAATGCCAGAGGTTTCGCAACCTTTCGCAATACATTCCTGCATGATGTTAGCGATCTGCATCAAACCGCTTTCTATTTCATTTTGCGAACGAAAAGCTAATTCATTGGCAAGCATCAATTCTTTAATGGTGAGCTTTTGTGCCTCGCACAGACTAAGCAAGGTTTTTGCATTAGTAAACGGATAAGTGACATCGGTGGTTACTTGTTCAGGTGTATGGGCGGCTTGTTGTTCGTCTAAAATAAAACCGCCGCCAATCGAATAATAAATCCCTGTTCGCAATGTTTTTCCGTCGTCATCAACTGCACTGAAACGCATGCCATTGGTATGGTGCGGTAGCAGATCTTTAAAATTAAAGATAAAGTCTTGTTCATAATCAAATTGGATAAGGTGGTTGCCTGCCAGATTCAATTGTTTTTGGCTAATAATGTTACTCGCGCGCGGTTGAATGATGTCTGGGTCAATCGTATTGGGTAGATTGCCTTCAAGGCCCAGTAAGATGGCTTTGTCGGTGCCGTGACCTTTGCCAGTGAAAGCCAAGGAGCCAAATAATTCGACGATTATTTGTTTAGTTGAATCAAGCTCTTTATTTTCAATAAGTTGTGTAATGAAAGCATGGGCGGCTTTCATGGGCCCAACGGTATGCGAGCTGGAAGGGCCGATACCGATAGAAAAAAGATCAAACACGCTGATGGTCATGTATAAATCCTGATAATAAACAATTTGCTTATTGTAATGAAATATTGCCTCGTCTTCCTGTTAAAAATCCAATTTTGATGATAAAATTTCGACCAATCGACCCATTCGACTGAATAAAAAACACATGTCAAAAACCACCATTTTTATCAATACGCGATTATTCGCCATTTAATGCCTCGGCTTTTCTTCTGGATTGCCGATAGTGCTGACCAGTTCCACCTTGCAAGCCTGGTTTACACAGCAAAATATCTCTTTAGGGACGATTGGCGCGCTTACCTTGCTCGGCATTCCGTATACCTTTAAATTTATCTGGGCACCCTTGATGGATCAATACATGCTGCCCCTATTCGGTAAACGCCGCGGTTGGATTTTGCTTACCCAAGCCGGTCTTGTGATCGGGTTGCTGATATTGGCAAACATGCAACCTGGCACTCAAGCGTCTGCAATGGGTCTCGTTGCATTAAGCATCGCCTTTTTTTCAGCTTCCCAAGATATTGCGGTCGATGCCTATCGAACGGATGTGCTGCCACCAGCAGAACGTGGCTTGGGTGCTGCCTATTATATTTTTGCGTATCGCATGGCCTTGTTAATCGCCGGGGGATTGGCATTGGTACTGGCCGATTATATCGGTTGGCGAATGACTTACCAAATCATGGCATTGTTGCTGTTACTGTCTATGGTAGGCACGTTTTTTGTTCCGCGACCGGTTGAGTCCACGCCGTCAACTAAGCTTTTTGTCACGATTAAAGACGCTCTGTACGATTTGCTCAGCAGGGAAAAAATTATTCTGCTATTGCTGTTTATTGTTTTTTATAAATTTGGCGATGCAATGGCCTTATCACTCATGACTAATTTTTTATTGCATGGTCTTGGGTTTACGCTGACTGAAGTCGGGCTTGCCTACAAAAGTATGAGTATTATTGCCACTATCTTGGGTGCCTTTGTCGGCGGCGTCATTCTGACGCGTTGTCATATTTACTGGTCATTGCTGGTATTTGGTTTGTTACAAGCCTTTTCCAACTTTCTGTTTATTCTGCTCGCCATGATCGGTAAAAACTTTTCCTTTATGATATTTGCTCTCTTCACCGAAAATTTTTGCAGCGGCCTTAGTACAGCTGCTTTTCTGGCTTTTTTAATGTCGCTTTGCAATCGGCAATTTACCGCAACACAGTATGCCTTGTTTTCAGCGATTGCTGCGCTTGGCCGTGTGTTTATTGGACCTATCGCGGGTGTGATGGTGGAGAATCTGGGCTGGGTTCAGTTTTATACCTGGGCATTTGTGTTTAGTTTTCCTGGCGTTCTCTTTTTATTCCTGTTACGAAATCGAGTATTGAGTCATGCGCATGTTGTGCTTGAGTAAAAAACAGTGGTTAAGCGTTATCATTGGATTCGTATTGATTTGCATTGCCCCTGCTTATGCTGACAATAATTACGATGAAGTGACCATGGATCGAGTTCAACTGGTGGGCGAGCAAATTAATCTGCTGAAAAACCGTTTAACTCAGGGCGAGCTCGAATTGGCGGATTTGCAAAAGCAGCATGAAAAAGAATTTTCTGAATTAGCGCTGGAAAAAGCGACCAAAAATTTGCTAGACAAGGCCGCGCTTGATATTTCTGTAGCGAAATCAAATCTGGATAGCATCAATATTGAAATCACGGATTCACAACAAACTCGCAATTGGCTTGAAAAAAATATTCAGGAAATTGAAAATCAATTAAATGTGCTCGGCATGTTTGGGATTAAAGTTGCTGATCACGAAGTGGCAAATGTGCAGGACTTGCGCGACGATTTAAATTACCAAACCCGATTATTAGCGCTGGAAAAGCAACGCGCCACTTATTTGCGTAATTTGCAAAATGTTGTTTCCAATATTTTGCAAATACGCAAGGATAACTACGACAGAGTCAATGGCTTGCTTAAATCGCGTAAAATGCTGCATATCAAGCAGCAGCAAGTAAAGGATGAGCTTGCGTATCAGGAGCAGCAAAATGTTTGGTTACAAAATTTAAATAATCTGTATGCGCGTTTAGGCAAATTGGATCCCGTTAAAAATCGTGATGCGTATACGGCGCTTGAGCGCGATATTTATTTCGCGAATGAGAGTGCAAATTTTGCATATGCCCAATCTCTGATCGCTCGTTATCGCGACCAGATGCAACAAATGAAATTAGTGGTGATGAAAAGTAGCTCCATCAGTCTGTTAAATGAAATTAGTGATCAGGTGCAAACCATTACCAAGCAAATTAACCGGTTGGATACTGTTTTAAAAACGCGTATTAATGTGCTCAATAATCATGTCACTTATCTGGCGCAAAGAAAAAAGGGTGATGCTCAATTTACAGTTTATCTGCAAAAATTAACTGAGTTAGAAGGTCGCTACAAAAATTCTGATCATGCATTAGCTGGGTTGCAAAAGTTGATACAGAACTTCCGTGCCACGCTTGATCATGCGATTCAAGTCGAATTATCTTCACGCCAAGGCTTTCCGACTTTCAGTCTTAAAGCATTGCTTGATTTGGGCAAAGAAATATTATTAATTCCTGCGTTGACGTTTCAGATTACCAAGAGTTTATCCAATCATCTGGTCAATTCATTTAGAATGACCAGTGTTTTTGGCTGGGCTATTTTTGCGCTGGCTGAATGTTTGCTCATCGCTGCCTTTTTCTTTATGCGTAAAATAATCAAAAATGTATTGCAGCGGCCTTCGCAGTGGCGCGATCGAATTAATTCACGCTGGATTAGTTTGCAGTGGTTGCGCGGTAACTTATTTGATTTGTTTGTCTTGGCCAATATCGTCGGCATGATGCTTTTTTTTGAGATACCGGTGCCGAATTATTTGTTTCTGGTGTATTTATCCCTGGCCTGGATAGGCTTCAAAAGTATCATGACGGTTGCTCGGCTTTGTTTGGTGGAAACCACCCATGATGCGCGCGGTCATGATATGCGTCTCTATCGCCGCTTGAAATGGGTCATTATTGTGGGTGGCGTTATTACTGCTTTAACGGTTTTTGCGCATCAATTGCCGCTTATCTATGAAATTAAATCACTGTGTGATCGTTTGTTCTTATTGTTGTTGATGATCGTTTCGTTTTTCTTGCTGCGCTCTGCGGATGTCGTGCCAAATTTAATTCTTTCTCACATGGAATCGCAACATCCTTATTTACAAAAAAGTGTGCGTTTAATTGGGATATTGGTTCCTTTACTCATGTTTTGTAACGCGTTCATTGGTTTGATGGGCTTTGTTAATTTGATCATGACCGTGTCTTGGTATGAAGGCGTTTTCATGATTGTGCTGGTGGGTTATTTGATCGTGCGTGGTTTATTGTCCGATACGATGGAGCATTTATCCCGGTTGATGATTCAGTATGTTAATAACGGCTGGTTGTGGACAGAAGCATTTTTGAAGCCTTTGGATAAGATCTTACGCATCAGTCTGTTTTTTACTGCCTGGGCAATGTTATTTTTGTTTTACGGTTGGGACAAGCAATCCCCCATTGTCGAGAGAGTGTCGGGGATATTGCATTACAAGCTGATTAATACCACGAGTACGAGTATTACAGCTGTCAGTATTATTGAGCTGGTCGTGGTGGTATCTGTATTTTATTGGACGGCAAAATGGACACGTGAATTTATGTACCGTTTTCTTTTGTCGCGTACACAGGACATGGGTATACGCAATAGTATTGCGATTTTAAGTCAGTACAGTGTCATTATGCTGGGTCTGTTCATTTGCTTGCGAGTTTTGGGTATCGATTTGCGTGCTGTTTTTGCCGTGCTCAGCTTGTTCGCATTAGGAATTGGTTTTGGCTTGCGTGATCTCGCGAATAATTTTGTTTGCGGTTTCTTGATTTTGCTAGAGCGACCACTGCGTGTCGGTGATATTGTCAGCGTGAACGGCATCGAAGGAGACGTGATTCATATAGGTGGCCGAGCTGTGACAATTCGCACTTGGGATCACATGGAATTATTCGTACCGAATTCTGAAATTTTCAGCAAATCTTTCATTAACTGGACGGCACGTGACAATGTTGTGCGCTCTGTTATTCACATAAAAATTAGTCGTTACGATAATCCACATGAAATTAAAGCCATCATTCAACAGGTTTTGTCCGACGATAAAAATATTTTGCAAGATCCTGCGCCCGAAGTGTATTTGAAGGTAATAGACGACAGCATCATGGATTTTGAA
>CAYUYG010000143.1:0-5121 GCA_964449125.1 uncultured Coxiellaceae bacterium
TCTCTAAAAGCGCGTTGGCAGCTTAATAAGGCAGCTCTGACTGCCGGTAAGGCGGCGACAATGGACGCTTCATTACCAACATCTTCGGTACGGATTTTTTCAGTGACGTCTTCGCCTTCTAAGACAATGAAAGGCAAGTTATTTTCTTGAGCAATAAATTGGACGTCCAAGTGTTCAGCTAGGACTTCCAATGCTTTTTCATTATCCAGTTTGACATCATGGTTCTTGGCTGCCAATGCCAGCACCCGATACAAGGCGCCGCTATCGAGAAATTTCCAGCCCAATCGCTTGGCAAGCAATTGGCTGACAGTGCCCTTACCGGTGCCACTCGCACCATCTATGGTAATGACAGGGTCCTTTTTGTAACTCATTCCGTTGTTTCTCCTTTGAGATTGGCAATTCGTTCCAGACTCACTAATGCCTCACCCTCTACTAACTGAATTAAACGTACCCCCTGGGTATTTCGACCAATCAATGAAATTTCCGCGACTGGAACCCGCACTAAGGTGCCTTTATTACTAATTAGCATGGCTTCATCTTCGGGATTAACCTGAAGCGCACCAACCACTTTGCCATTCCGTTCATTGACATGAATAGAGATGACACCCTGACCGCCGCGACCGCTTAAGCGATACTCATCGAGCGCCGTGCGTTTCCCGTAACCATTTTCCGTCGCCGTTAAGATGTCGCCTTCACGCGAAACAATCAATGAAACGACACGTTGCGTGTCTTGTAATTTCACGCCGCGCACACCCGCTGCCTGACGTCCCATACAGCGTACTTTTGTTTCAGGGAAGCGAACAACTTTGCCAGCATCGGTAAATAATAAAATATCGTGGTTACCGTCTGTAATATCGGCTTGAACCAGTTGGTCGCCTTCATTCAACGCAATGGCAATAATGCCGGAAGAGCGCGGACGTGAAAAATCAACCAAGGATACTTTCTTGATTAGACCCAGTGACGTCGCCATCACGACATATTGGTTTTCCAGATATTCGCGAACTGGAAGGAAGGCATTTACTTTTTCGCCTTCAGCGAGCGGTAAAATATTAATAATTGGTCGTCCACGCGCAGTACGATTTGCTTGGGGTAATTGATAGACCTTGATCCAATAAACCTTACCGTGATTGGTAAAACATAACACGGTGTCATGTGTGCGTGCTGCAATGAGGAATTCAACAAAATCTTCTTCCTTCATTGCCGTAGCAGATTTACCGCGACCACCGCGATGTTGCGCTTGATAGATATTTAATAGCTGTGTTTTGACATAACCTTCGTGGGACAAGGTTACAACGACTTCTTCATCAGGAATGAGGTCTTCAATTAATACTTCACCTTCATCCGCTGCAATAATTTCTGTACGTCGCGCATCACCAAATTCATTCTGAATGAGAATCAAGTCTTCACGTATTACTTGCATTAAACGGGAAGGATTTTCAAGGATTTCTCGTAATTGCGCACTCAAGACTTGTAACTCTTTATGCTCAGCTGTAATTTTATCTTGTTCTAAACCTGTTAAACGATGCAAACGCATGTCTAAAATAGCTTGCGCTTGTTCAGGCGATAAGCGATAGCCATCTGCTGATAAACCATGCTGCAGCTTTAGATGGGTTAACTCATCTTCCACGCCAGCACGAGATAAAATTTCAATGGTTTTTGCTGCTTCCCAAGGGCGATTCATTAACTCTATTTTCGCTTGAGCCGAATCTTTTGCTTGCTTGATTAAGGCAATCATGGGATCGATGTTTGTTAGTGCAACGGCCAGGCCTTCTAAAATATGCGCCCTATCTTGTGCTTTGCCTAAGTCAAACATGGTGCGGCGAGTCACGACTTCCCGACGATGCTGAACGAAAGCTTCAATCAGTTGCTTGATGTTTAAAACTTTAGGTTGACCATCAACGAGTGCGACGATGTTGATGCCATACACACTTTGCATTTGGGTATGGACATACAAATTATTGAGAATAACGTCGGTGTTTTCACCGCGACGTATTTCAATGACGACACGCATACCTTGTTTATCGGATTCGTCACGTAATGCGGAGATGCCTTCTAGTTTCTTTTCTTTAACCAGTTCTGCAATACGTTCAACCAAACGCGCCTTATTAACCTGATAAGGTAATTCAGTAACAATGATGCGTTCTTTAGGGGATTTTTCATCTGATTCAATATGGGTTCTGGCTCGAACGACTAATCGTCCACGTCCAGTATGATAAGCTTCAATAATCCCATTTTTACCTTGAATCATACCGGCTGTTGGAAAATCGGGGCCGGGAATATATTGCATAATATCATTGATAGTAAGATCTGCATTATCAATCAGCGCCACGCATGCATTAATCACTTCTGTCAGATTATGCGGCGGAATATTGGTTGCCATGCCGACTGCGATACCAGATGAGCCATTTACCAACAAATGAGGCACGCGTGTTGGTAATACCACGGGCACCATTTCGGTTTCATCATAATTCGGGGTGTAATCGACAGTATCTTTTTCGATATCAGCCAATAAGGCATGGGCTAATTTCGACATGCGGATTTCGGTATAACGCATCGCGGCAGCTGCATCACCGTCGATCGAACCGAAGTTACCTTGTCCATCGACTAATAGGTAACGCATGGAAAAAGGCTGTGCCATACGTACAATCGTATCGTAAACGGCAGTATCTCCGTGCGGATGATATTTACCAATAACGTCACCCACGATACGGGCAGATTTTTTATACGGCTTATTCCAGTCGTTATTGAGTTCATGCATGGCAAATAGCACACGTCTATGAACAGGCTTCAGACCGTCACGAACATCGGGCAATGCACGCCCAACAATGACGCTCATTGCATAATCAAGATAAGACTTTTTAAGCTCGCTTTCAACACTGACTTTGCGAACTTCTTTGGCGATTAAATTATCCATAATGGCTGCATTTCTAATGAAATTTTAACTGCAGAATTATACCACGGTAGAGGGATTTTCGACACATTAATTTAGCGAAAAATATAAGCATAAAAACAAACCCCTTTCAAAGCCCTAAAACGACGACAAGAGGCAAGCTTTTCTTAGAAAAAAGTATCCCCTTACAAAAATAACTTCGCCCTGCACTATTATCAGAGCGAGAAGTCAGGGCGTTGATTTATGGGGGACTATGGCTGTTGGAAACAAACTCAGGCGGTTGCGGAAATTCTCAAAGCTCGCTTAAGGATCTTGCCAATATTACTCTTGGGCAATTCATCGCAAAATTCAACCGATTTAGGGACTTTATAAAGGGTCAATCGTTCGCGACAATACTTAACAACCTCCGCAGAGGTTAAATTTGGGTTTTTTCTGACTATAAACGCTTTCGGAACCTCGCCGGAATTCTCATCCGGGACACCCACTACAGCAACCTCTTTTACCTCAGGCATTTTGGCAATGACATCCTCGATTTCATTAGGATAAACATTAAACCCAGATACCAGAATCATGTCTTTTTTACGTTCTAGCAGCTTTACATAACCTTCAGGATTCACTGAGGCAATGTCCCCTGTCAACAACCAGCCATTTTCAGTAAAGACCTTGGCTGTTTCAGTTGGGTTATTCCAATACCCTTCCATTACCTGCGGCCCTTTTACGGCAAGTTCGCCCGGCTCACCCATTGGCACTTCCTGATGCTCATCATTCATAATACAAATGTCAGTCGAGGGCACGGGTAATCCGATTGTTCCGTTATAACCACTAATAGTGGGTGGATTAATGGTCACGCACGGGGAAGTTTCAGTGAGCCCGTAAGCTTCATACAAAGGTGCCTTTGTTACAGCCTGCCATTTTTCAGCCACCACGCGCTGCACTGCCATCCCCCCGCCCAATGCTAAATGCAGATGACTAAAATCAAGGCGACTAAAATCGGGATTTTGTAATAAGGCGTTAAATAAGGTATTCACGCCCGTAATGGCGGTGAATTCAAACTTACTCATATCTTTTATCATGGCTGGAATATCACGTGGGTTTGTAATGAGAACATTCAAACCACCCAGCTTGGAAAAATAGATGCAATTGGCTGTAAGAGAAAAAATATGATAAAGCGGCAACGCAGTAATAATAACTTCGTGTTTGTCAGTTAAACTGCGTTTAAACCAGGCATCAGCCTGTTGAATATTTGCAATGATATTGCGATGTGACAACATCGCACCTTTTGCTATACCCGTCGTTCCGCCTGTGTATTGTAAGAATGCGACATCTAGATTACTTAAAGGCACAGGTACAAAGGTCGCTTCCTTGCCCTGCTCTAGCACGTCTTTAAAGCTAATGACATTTGGAATGGACCAAGCTGGAATTTTCTTATAAATATACTTTAAAGCAAAATTAACGATCGTGGCTTTTATGATGGGGAACAAGTCACCGAAATTGGTGACGATGATATTCTTTAATAATGGCGTGCGTAACATGGCTTTCTGTACAGTCGCCGCAAAATTGGTAATAACAACGATTGTTTCAGCCGCCGAATCATTCAATTGATGCACTAATTCATCTGGGGTATACAGTGGGTTCACATTGACGACAATTAATCCCGCACGCAACGCTCCTAACATCACCACAGGATATTGCAGAATATTAGGCAACATGATCGCAACACGACTGCCTTTTTTTAGTTGTAAGGTTTGTTGAAAATAAGCAGCAACATCGCGGGAAAGTTTATTTAGATCGTCATAAGATAAGGTAATGCCTAGATTATAAAAAGCTGGACGATCGCCATGTTGCCGCCAACTTCTTTCAAATACTTCGACGATCGACTGATACGCATCGGGATTAATTTCAGCGGGTACACCCGGCGGGTAACTTTTTAACCAAATCTTTTCCACGATTGTTCCTTGCGATAAATGGTACAGAAATCAATTTTGGTCGGGACGGCCGGATTTGAACCGGCGACCACTTGCGCCCCATGCAAGTGCGCTACCAAGCTGCGCCACGCCCCGATGCTTATTCAGGCATTTGACAATTCTTTGTTAATGAGTGATTATTTCCGTTTGTAGATTTTGCAAAACACTCTCGAGATCTGCAATAACTTTTTTTACCATTGCATCAGCCTTTACTGATTGACTTACAGCATCAGGCGTGCTTGATAACTGCGAGCGGGCACCTTCGAT
>CAYUYG010000144.1:0-5117 GCA_964449125.1 uncultured Coxiellaceae bacterium
TTGGGCCGGTTTTGATGACCTCGTCCACGATTGCCACGGCAAGGCCGGTGGATACGCAATTGGCGACAAAGGCTTTCGACAGGTTTTGGCGCCGCTGATCAGCATTCAGGCCGCTTTAAGCGGCGGTATGCTTGATACGTCGTATTCCAGCCAGATCCAGCGGCGACGCAAGCTTGCGGGCAATGGGTCTGGCAATTTCAACGGCCTGATTAAAACCGCGTTCGCGTAAACGGCTTATGTGTAAAGGCACCGGTAAGATCAAATCTGGCAGTTTCGATGCCCGATACCAGTTTGGTACCATGTTGGCTAAAAGCTTTCCCAATGCGTGCGCATGATGCAGCTTGTGCTGAAATTTTAACTGAATAATCAGTTCACTGATGGGCGGTGCATAGGGGAAAAGTGCGTAAACACGGTCAAAGCGTGGCGGATTTTTCAGACATTCACCGCATTTTAAAAGGGCCGGCTGTTGTGGCAGAATGTGGGCGCATTGAATACAGGAATACGGTAAGCTGGGCAGGTCTTGCCAGCAGGCCAGGCAAATATAAAAAGTAGCGGGTCCGCGACAAAAAAGACATAAGGAAGGAAAAACGAGGTCCCAGGCGCGACGCATCCCTTTGGCAATGAGGCGAGAATAAAATTTGGTGAATGAACTTAAAAACATAAGCTGGTCTCCGGTCGATTATGCGAATTCGGCTGTTTTTGCGCGCGAAGCGGGCGAGGCGATGCTTGCGCGTCTTGACTGGATGACAATTAAGCCGGCCGTCATCCTGGATGCTGGTTGCGGAACGGGGGAGATGAGTGCGGAATTACAAGTTCGCTATCCTGATGCGCTAATACTTAGCCTGGACAGTGACCACGCGATGACAGATTACGTGAAGGCTGCTTATCCCAATGCCCACAGTCTCTGCGCAGATGCGATCGCTTTGCCGCTTAAAGATAATAGCGTTGATTTGGTTTTTGCTAATTTATTACTGCCCTGGTGTCATAATGCCCAAGCATTATTGCGGGAATGGCGTCGCGTATTGCGTTCTGACGGGGTCTTGATGTTATCAGCGCTCGGTCCCGATTCTTTGCAAGAATATTTAGGTTTATTGCATCCTGCTATCCCATTAAGGGTGGATATGCACGATATCGGTGATTTATTGCTGGCCGAGGGTTTTACCGACCCTGTTTTAGATGTGGATTATTATACTATTACGTATCGTGACTTAAGCCAATGTTTAAATGAGTTAAAAGCCAGCGGTATGTGGTTTCCAGCGTCCTCAGGTTCTCTGCCTGATCCCAAGGCATTTTTGCCAACTGAAAATGGTCTCTGGCCCATTACTTATGAAGCCATTTTTGCCCACGCGTTTGTGCCAGATAAAAAACCCGAAAAATCAGATAATTATAATAATGAAATTAAAATCCCCCTATCTCAGATCACCGGGCTGAAAAACTCAAAAAATTAATGTGCTAAGTACCTGATTCTTAAGTCTCTGTTAAGGAAGGTAGGGCTATACTGGGCTATAACATCTTATTAGATCGAAATTTGAACAAGCTAAAAAGTAGGATTTTTTTAGTTTTAAAAGCAGCGAGAGGCTTACAATGCAAAGAACAAAAGAAGCGCCAGTGCAAACTAAAATAGCCGTGCAACTCCAGTCTCCTAGACGGACAGTCAATTTTTGTATCGATCCGGATGTGTTCAAGCGCACTCCGGGAAACAAGGATAAGCAAGCAGAGTCTGAGCTGCTTAAAAAAATATGCTCAGCAATTACCTTGCTGCCGGAGACTACTGACCCGATCTATGGGATACGCCGAATTAGAAAAGATCTCGATAGTGATACCTACTGTTTGCTTTTATATTCAACTGATAGGGTCAACCCAGAATTCAAAGTTTCGCTAACAGAACAACCTCAATGCACCATCACCTCAACAAATGAAGTTTTACCTTCTAGCTTGAAAGTAACTTTTGACCTCAGTGAAAGCTATATTGACCATTACGATAACAAACTTTCATCAGAAAAGTATGGGGAAATTCCGGAAATTTGTGTAAAAGAAATTATTGCTCCCGTGTTGCCTGTTGTGCCCACACCCATACCGGAATTGGTAGTGAGAAGCGATGATAATTATAAGAAAGAAGAGGCTGAATCTCTTTTCGGTATTAATTTAAATGATATGGCAGCTACATGCCAACACGCAATAAGTGATGGTATAAAAAGCTTGGAAAACTTTAGAAGCTTTATTGATTCGGAAGAGAAAACGCATTCGGAAGAGAAAACGCATTCGGAAGAGAAAACGCATACGAAAAAGAAAGACCGTCCGGAAAAGAAAGCGTCTTCGAAAAAGAGAGTGCATGTGAAAGAAGAAGCGCAGAATGAAGGGCATGAAGAGATCGTCATCGCAAGAAAATCGCTTTCAAAAAAAGAGCAAGCACAAGTGAAAAAAAAGAAGGCGAATGCAGAAGAAAAAGAGCGCAATGAAGTCATTGCACAGGCTCACACCCTTGTTGCTGCAAATCCAGGCGCAACCCAACTCTGCCGCGATGTAGAGTCACAAATAAAACAAATCCAAGAAAATTGCCAAGCAGCAATTGACATAGCTCATTCCGGAATAGAACTTTTAAAATTAAATCTGGATTCATTTCAGGACGATTTTGAAGCAGTTGTAAAAACTAACTTTTTAACTCATGAAAATATTAATAACAAACTGATTTTTTTTAAAAAACAGATTATTTATGCTTATTATGAAGCAGCCAGACAATATTTTGTCTATTTAAAAGCGCAATTGAGCAAGCAGGATGAGGCGAGTTTGGCAATAATCCGCGGCCGAGTTGCAGAAAAATTTCCAGGCATGGAGATCAATAGTTCGTGGCAAATGCTTCCCTCCTTTGATGACTTATTCACGGGTTTGTCTCTCACCCAACTGCAAGATAAAATTAATGCGGTTCTGAATGCTTTTGCAAGTGATACTAAATTAAACTCGCAACGTGATGAGCTTCATAAAAATTTATTGAAACTGAATGCCCTGAAAGATACAAATGCTTTCTCTCGCAGCTTTGGAGAGGCTGCTCAATTAGTAACAATTGATACAGCCAGTGCATGGATGCTTTGGCAGGCAACGACCCCGCAATTTCGTTTGGATGAAAGTGTCTTTGCCTATGAACAAATGGCTGGGGAACAAAAGCGGCAATGTGATGCAAATATTAAAAAAGCTAGAGAGCGGTGGTTGGCAACGCGTGCTGATACAGAAGAACTTCTGAAAAAGGCTCGGGAACATTTAACTGATTCTGTTAACCAAGTAGGTAATCTGAAGCAGCGCATTAAAATGGCTGCCACTTTTGACGGAATGAGACAGAAGTTAGCCCAAATAATAGAAGAATGTCGACCGGATATGCTTCGCTTGAATCAGGAGTTTCCTCAGGCCGCCGATTTTTTTGAAGAAGCCTATAAAAATGCTAGTGAAGAATTGTATGAGGAACTAAAAAAAACTTATGCAGCTTACGAGAAGGCTCAAGATCGTCTATTTCGTTTGCGTGAATATATCGCGAAAGCCATTTATATGGCTGCACAGAATTATTTGGAAATCCTCAACGAATCTGGTTTGCCCTCCACAGACATCCATAACAAAATGGACAAGAAATTTGAATGCCAGTTAAGAGTAGAGCCTTCTTCGTTACCGCCACATAAATTTGTATTGGCAACCAGCGAATCTCAGTTTGTCGATCGCCTACAAGGTGAGGAATATAATACGCTTGCAAAGTTGCAAAAATTTATTCAAAGAATTGATGGTAAATCAGGTGGAAAACGAGCGTCAATAGAATTGGAAGGTAGCTTAAGCGCTTTGGAGTTGGACGGAGCCCCAATTTGCAAGTGGGAAAGAACAGGGTTGTTAACTCAAACCACTTTTTTTAAATGGGAAGATAATGTTCTAAGAGTTGATAAAGAAGCTCTGCGAAGTGCAATTGAGGCGTTGGAATACGCGAACACATTGGTTGATTCCTTTGACGCATCGACGTACATTGTAGATCAAAGATTATTGTTGACCAAAAAACTTTTCGAAACTATTCAAAATAAAAGAGAGCAACTTCTTAAAGATGAAGTCTCACTCGAGCGTAAACCTGGATTCGAAGAGGGATTATCCGACTCTTCTGAGTTTTATAAAACTGATTTAATAGAAGCTATTAGCGCCTTGGTCGAGAAATTAAACCATGTGGACGTTGCAAATAGTATGCAGATGCGGAGGCTTGAAGTTCAATTAGAAGAGCTCACTCGCTTAAGCGCACAGCCAAAGGTTGATATTGCAAGATTGGCTGCATTGCATCAACGTGACAAAGACTCACTGAACAAAGTAGAAACGCAAGAGTTAGAAAGATTGGGAGCGGAATACGAGAAAAATAAACTCCGTAGCCACCAACTCCAAGAAGGCGTCAATCCATTATGCCAACAAATGCGCTTGCTAGCAGAAAAGGTCACCATCATTTCGCGCTTAGATGCGGCATTACGTGCGTTGCTAGATACCGCTGAAACATTTAACCATATCGCTAAACTTAAAATTAGCCCAGTAGAAGGGCTTAGTTCGAATTATGTGGCCATTATTACAGATCAAATTCAAAAAATTAAAGAAAAGATGGCAAACGAATTGCAACATGCAATGCGAGTTGTTGTTAAAACCAATGGTGCTGAATTTGATTCATTAAATAAAAATGCCATTTTAATTGAATCAGCAATTACTAGTATCGTTCATGATAAAGGATTAGCTGAGCGCATTGCTAACTGCTCAGAAGTCTTGATTAATCTTTCCAGCAAAGCTGCTGATATTGCAGCTATAAAGAATAAACTCGAGGCGATTCAAAAGGCATTTGATGAACGTTTAAGTGCAATAGGTGTTGCTATGCCAGTACCGCTTTCATTAATGGCGATGATTGCAGCCATTGAGAAATTGGAAACGCAGATCCATAGTGAGGAAAAAGCGTTAGGAGCGGTAGATGGCGAGAAATTTGTTGAGCGCGCCAATCAAGCAGCAAAAAACCTTGAAAAATGGACTGCCAGCATTGCTGCGATTGCTTCTAAAATGCAAATCGTCCATTCAAAAGTTGAGGCGACGATTGAGCAAGCAAGGGAAATTAAGCGCTCTGAGCG
>CAYUYG010000145.1:0-5117 GCA_964449125.1 uncultured Coxiellaceae bacterium
ATTTTGGCTATTTTCGGTCGTTAAATATTGTCGGTCACCGTAACTGACCCACTGATCTCCGCGTTGATTATGTACATGCACACCGGCTGCATTTTCCTCATTATGCATATAACCTGCTAATAAGTTGCCGGTCGTAGCAGGCGTTGTGTGTGTTGATAATTCATTTCGCGGTGTGCGGATATGACCCGCAGAAAAACGATCAGAGAGAAAATGACACGCAAATGCGTTCATGGCATACGCGAGCGCGAGACGATTTTGATCATTTGTTAAATGAGCAATGGTAGCTTCATCCATCGCGACTTGATGTCCAGTTTGATAAGCAAGCCAAGCATCCTGACCGAAGTGATCAAAGTTTTTCGCAGCCAATGTTAAATAACGTCCCTGATGCATCCACCAGGTTTCTGGATCGCAGCCGCCGCCAGTGGCGCAATTTAAACGTCGAGAAATGTCACTCCCCATTTCTTTATAAACATTGCGTACGTCTTCTCCTTTTTCAAGCGCATCATTTATTTTTTTTTGTTCATAATGCATGACGTCCAAAATTTTATGTGCCTCATCTAAAGCAGCGGGGTCATTGGCGAAAGACTGGAATGCTTCCATAAAACGTTCTTTACGTTCACTCGGTGTGGTGCCATGTGAGATAGGTTCGACGCCATATAAATCTCCGAACGCAACCAATTCCCCATACGAAACTTCCAAACCATTGTGCAATTTAAATACGTAAGCAGCTTGTCCTGGGTCATTCGCTGTGAAAAAAATTTGTATCTTATTACCTAAGGTGATGTGTTCTGTGGAAGTGTAACTGGGGATAGAAACGTTGGCGTAACTCATCGATGAAATTAAAAAAACACTTAAACCATTTATTACTTTGCGTATCATAGACAAACCCTTGTCATAAAAGTATCAAGTTTTCTATTCTGTCGTGTAAGTGAATAAAAATCGAGTACAATATAGTTTCCTAAACAGGAGATGGCTATGGAAAGCAGGTTTTTATTTATTTTAGGGATATTTTTAATCGCTGCCAATGCTACAGCTAGCCAGACTATTCTTTGCGAACCACCTCAGGGCACTCGCGTCGATTATTTTTCTGTCAACGGCGCTAACTTACAAAACCAAACCTTTCATATGTCAAAAGATCGCATATCGAGCGTCAGGCCGATGATTGTATTGGGTGAAAATAAAGAAATCAGCTTTGCACTCGGTGACAGTGAGCAAATGAAAGCGGATACGAAATCGGGTGTCTTAAGTGTGCTGACCTATGAAGAGAAACAAATCAGCTTTGCAGGATTGTTAAACCATTCTCCAATCTTAGCAACCTATTATCCCGGTACTCATGCGCTTGTTTATAGCCAACAATCTATTTGGCCGGGACCAGAATACGAAGGTGTGCGTGCAATCTTGTTTTTTTCAAAATGCAAAGTGGAGTCGTGAGCAGAAGAATTGCGGCAAGTTAGACGGTGACAGTATTAGTTTGCGCGCGTGCTTTGTCGACAGGAACAAGAACCGTATAACCATTCTTTTTCGCAACAATGCCGTATTTGTAATCTGGGTTCAGTGTGCGTAGCGTGTCCATACTCACGCCTGATGTTTTAGAAACCTTAGGCAAATCAGTATAATTTTTGAATGTTAATTGGGTGAAATAAGGTTGGTTTTCAACTTGCGGTAATTGCACACCGTATTTTTCGGGATTTTTAATAATTGCCGCGACAGCTAATAATTTTGGTACATATAATTTTGTTTCGCGCGGTAATTTATTTAGATTCCAAAATGAATTCGTTCCAGCGCGACGTGTAACGGATTGAACTTTACCTTGTCCGCAATTATAAGCAGCAATTGCCAAATACCAGTTACCTTTGAAATCATTGCCAAGATCTCTGAAATAAGCCAGAGCAGCATGCGTTGAGGCAATGACGTCGCGTCGGCCATCGTAACCCGATTTAATTTTTACACCCAATTCGTGTGCGGTACCTGACATTAATTGCCAAAGGCCGGTCGCACCTTTTTTGGAATGGTCATTCGGATTAAATTCGCTTTCAACAAAGGGAATTAATGCTAATTCAGCCGGTAAACCATAAGCCTGAGTTTGTTGATGAATAAAATAGATATACGGTGTCGCTGCTTGCAGAATTTGGTTTAGTTTGTCCTGATCGGCAAGTAACTTGCGAATTTCTGCCTGCACACGCGCTGATTGCGTCTGATGATCTAATTGGAATTCATCACGCATGGTATTCCAAATAGAATCAGATTTTGCTGGTGTGATTTCTGTGCTGGTTTCTTGCGGCGTAGAAAAATGCCAATCGGAAATGTCGTTATTAGCGCCATCCCAAACCATCACAAGACTACAACTTAGCAAAACGAATACTAGATATTTTGAAATGTTATTTAATAATTGCATCGGGGTATTCTACCGAAAAACGCCTTAACGGACAATTAAATTAGCCTATTTTTTACGGGTTTTCCCGTAAGTGACTAATATTTAGTGAGTAATTTTTTTCATTGATAAATTAGTGAACTGACTAAGTTATTGATTGACGTGTAGAGTGAAAAAAAAATTTACAAGAAAATAAGTTTTCTTAACGTAAAATTAACTAGAAAAAACATAGCGCGCAATTTTTTCTTTTTCATTTTGATCGTGATAACTACCGACGTGTGTGGAAATTTTTGCAAGCAATTCGGGAGGCAATGTTGCAAGCGGGGAGGCGTCTTGTTTACTGCCTTGTGCAATCGTTGTCGTTGCGACATATTGACGTTGCAGCTTGCCTGTTTTTATTTGTTCTGCTGTTACAAACACCCCACGTGCATGAAAAGTTCTATAACTATTAAACCACAATTTCTTTTCTGGAAT
Organism: uncultured Coxiellaceae bacterium; assembly: GCA_964449125.1. Classification (GTDB taxonomy): domain Bacteria; phylum Pseudomonadota; class Gammaproteobacteria; order DSM-16500; family DSM-16500; genus Aquicella. The sequence continues at coordinate 2,846 of CAYUYG010000145.1, forward strand.
TTGTTTGACATGGGTATCGGATAAATTAGCGTCATACGTGAAAAGTTCCTTAGGCACACCGAAAAAACTCTTTTTAGACCCTAGTCGACTACCTAGAATGGCTCCGCGAATTGGGCCGTAAATTAAGCCCCCAAGTAGCGCGAGGGGTGTAAATACAATAGCGCCGCAATAGATGCTGGAGCGTTCGTCACGAAAGGTTTTATCAATGCCGTAACTTTCTTTTAATAAATCGAGTTCAACATGTGAATACAATTTTCCCGTGAGCGCAAACGGACCTAATACAAGTCCCACGCCAGCACCGATAATACCACCAAGAGCTTTATTTAAAAAATTTGTCATTCAATACCAATCAGGAAGTGATAAACGAGTCATAAAAACAATCACGGTGAAGCACTGCTCAACAATTCAATGCAGAGTCGTCACCCTTCAGTAACGACTCAATGTTTGGTTAATTAAAAGGGCAATCGATTTTGCGCGATTAATTTGGAATACAATTTTGCTGCGGGTGCAGTCAAGCGCGCTAGCAATGGTTTTTTAACTTCATAACAGAGTTCATAAACATTGGCGTGTTTAGTGCATTCAAATAAATAATCGTCACTGGTTTTAATTTCATCTGCTAATTTCAAATCGACGGCTTGTTTGCCTAACCAATATTCACCGGTGGCCACGCGTTGGATATCGAGCTGGGGACGATATTCTTTAATTAAATCTTTAAAGCTTTGATGAATATCTTCAATTTCTTCCTGTAATTTTTGGCGGCCTTCTTCAGTATTATGGCCAAACATCGTAATCGTGCGTTTGAATTCGCCCGCGGTTAATTGTTCAAAATCCACGTGATGTTCTTTTAATAAACGATGAAAATTAGGTAATTGCACAATCACACCAATGGATCCGATAATCGCAAATGGTGCGCACAAGATTTTATTGGCGATGCTTGCCATCATGTAACCACCGCTTGCAGCAACTTTATCAATTGTAATGACCAGGGGAATGTGTTTTGCACGAATACGCATGAGTTGAGCGGCTGCCAATCCGTAGGCATGCACCATGCCGCCCGAACTTTCCAGCTTGACGACGATTTCATCTGCAGGCGTTGCAATACTTAATAATGAATTAACTTCTTCACTTAAGGAAGATGTTTCAGAGGCACGCAAATCACCGTGAAATTGGACGACAAAAATATTCTTATTTTTTTTGTTCTGGTTTGCTTTGTCTCGGGCCTTTTTTTCTTTCAGAAATTGCTTATATTCTTTTTTGGACAAAGTTTCCGTTAATAAAGTTTCGGCATTTTCTTCATATTGCTTATTGAGTTTCTTAATGACTAGGCGCCCTTTGGTTTTATCTTTACCCTTAGCTAGTAATGAGAAAAAGGCAATTAAAATAATCAAAATGAATAATAAGATAATAATAGCTTTAGCAGTAAATAAACCGAGATGAATAAAAGCTTCTAGCATGATAATTTCCTGTTGTTATTTTTTACGGATTAACAAGATGGTTTTCGCAGCTGTTTTCTTTTTGGAAATCGGCATTTCAAGTGTGAGTAATTTCCACTGCCATTCTTGGTTGCGCGGTGAAAAAAGGAGAACGGGTGTAATGTCCATGTCCTGACGGCGTTTGTACAGCCAGCTATAAGAGCGCGGTACGATGCCAATGGTGCCAACCCAAAGCGGCGCATTGGTTTCTTTTATAATACAATTAGATTCCCATAGGCGTAATACAAGTAATTTTTTGCCACCGTTTGACTGCTTCGCTAAAATCAGCTGAGGTTTTTTATCTAAATACTGCGGCGAAACCATCGGTAAGTATTCGCTACTGTTAATGTCAGTGATGCGATGCAGCGTGCTGATAAAGTTTCTGGCTGGCGGTTGTATCCAACCTTGTTTTAATAAAGACCTCTTAATTGTTTCGAGATTACCAGCCCATTGCAGATTAAGATATTGCGAGGGTACTCCAAATAAGCTGACACGCGAGGCTGGCAGGACATTGTCTTTTTCCCACCATTCGCGCGCAGAAATAATTTTGATTGGCCAGTTTAATTGCGCGTAATTGGTTTTTAACTGCGCCGCTTGCAAATAATAAAAAGTCCCATAGGACACGACCAAGGTGATAAGACACACTGCGAGCGTACTGAAAATACGCAGTGGTTTTTCCAATTTACGATGATAAGAAAGGACGATCAGCATCAGCAGGGCAGTGCTGAGTAACCAGGCGGCAATCCCGTCAGTCAACCAATGTGCGCCTAAATAAAGTCGCGATACGCTAACTAAAATGG
>CAYUYG010000146.1:0-5042 GCA_964449125.1 uncultured Coxiellaceae bacterium
CAGGCTTTGCTTTTAGGCCGCGCCCAAACTGGGATTAAGGCATTCAAGCCAATGGGGAATGGGTAATTTTATCATCCCCGCGAAAGCGGGAATGACACATCTCTACTCCCCGCCTATGCTGATGACACATCTCTATATCCATCCCCGTGCAAACGGGGATCCATTCCAAACTTATCTCTCACGGTTCATCAAAAAGAATTCTTGGTTACACAAAAATGACTGTTTCTTGTTAATCAATGAAATCAGGAATGAATAAGCATGGTAAACAGTGAAATGATAAATCTCTACTGCCCGCGTTCGCGGGGATGATATAAAGATGGTGATTGCTTACTCCATCCCAATCCTCAAAGTCGCCGCAATGGTTATCGGCAACACAGTGATGGCAAACACACTGAGACCGGCCAGAAAACTGACTGGTGCAATAATCGAAAAACCTGCCTGTGCTTGTTGTGTGATACTGACTCCAAAAATTAACACAGGTATCACCAGCGGCAGCATCAGTAAACCAAGCAGCGCCCCTTGTTGTCGCAAACCCAAGGTGAGCGCGACACAAAAACCGCCAACGAGAATCAAGATAGGGGTGCCAATTAACAAGCTTAAACATAAACTAAACGTGGCAAATGGCGATAACTGAAACAATACAGCGAGCACGGGCGTTAATAAAATCAATGGCAATTGTGTGAATAGCCATTGCGCGCTGAACTTCACCAACAGAATAAACGTAAGTTGTACGCGGCTCAGTAATAATTGTTCGAGTGCACCATCTTCCAGATCAGTGTTAAACACGGGCGCGATCGATAATAAACTGGCAAGCAGTGCAGCAATCCAGATACCACCAGGAATAATTTTTTCTAACAAATTAGGATCGGGTGAAAATGCCAGGGGAAACAAACTAATGACAATGACAAAAAATCCGAGTGGATAAATCCAATCATGCGCCCGGCGCCATAATAAAAGTAATTCACTATAAAAAAGATGTTTTAGCATAATGGCAACGTCATCGTATGTGTCATAGCATTCACTGATAACGCATGATGTGTGCTTAACACGGCTATCCCACCTTGTTGTAAATGTGTTTCGAGTAAGCTCAAAAATAATGCTTGAGTAGCAATATCTAAAGCGGTCAATGGCTCATCGATGAGCCACAATGGTTTTTTTATGAGAAGTAAACGTGCCAACGCCAAGCGACGTTTTTGACCTGCAGACAAATAATTTGCTTGCACTTGTTTTTGCTGAGAGAGAGCGAATGTCGCGAGAATTTTTTCTATATCTTGGCTTCTGTCCTGCGCTAGTGTTTGCATTAACTGCAAGTTTTCTAATGCAGTTAAGCTAAGCTTTAGACCATTTTGGTGACTAATGAAATGTAATTGGAGTTGGTAAGCGCGCAGATCAGTTGTGATAGTTTTATCTTGCCAATAAATGTGGCCATTAGTTGGTGTAGTAAGACCTGCGAGTAAACGTAATAAACTTGATTTTCCCGAACCATTCGGACCTTGAATAATGAGTGCATTGCCAGGATTAATTTGACAAGAAAGATGAGTGAATAAATGAATTTGCTGATGGGCACAGCTTAAGTCAGTTATTTTTAATCCTGCTTCCATGCCCATCAGCAATGCGTTCCTGATTACGAATGTCGAGGTTTATACTTCAAATGTTCGTTAAAACACCTCGATGTAATTAATCAAATAAATACCGTATCCCCAGACCGAAATCATTCGAGCCCGTATTGCCAGCATGATAAAGCCCATAAGCACCGGAGCGATGATGAATGCGCGCGATTAATTGTAAGCGCGGATAATTGGGCAGTGCAAACGTCGCTTCCAGCATCAAATAATTCAATAAGCGTTTGGTATTATTATTGTCCTGTTTTTCCAGAGAAGGAATCGAGGTGACATACGAGATGCCTTCGCCAATGGCAAATGATGTATTTACATAATGATTCCAAGGCAAGTTGGCCCAACGGAAAGCGATATACGGATCCAGCTCATAAATAGTATTTTCGTTATTGCCCTGGCGCACGGTAAAGTCACCCGCCAGTTGGACAACCCCGACGACCGGACTGAAAAATCGACGTATTATATTATTTTCATTCAAAGTCTTGGCGAGCTCCACGGATTGGATATGCTCCGGCCAGCGATGCATCTCACCTCGCAAGATGCGAACGAGCGCATCAGACATGGTTACACCGTAATAATAAGTGAGAGCCCAAGGGTAGCGATCGTATAATTTCTGACCCTGTGGATAAATATCCTGAGTTTTGGACGGGATAATGTCCGAAATAGTTGGCGCTGCGAGTACTGCAAGTGGCATTAATAAGCTTACCAAAATAAGCAACGCTCGCTTAATTTGTTTAAATCTCATATACTTAGTAACCTCTCCGAGTTCGGTAGTTTTGTGTAAATTCTTTTTTGGCTGCACATATTAACTTTATTTTATTAATTTGACCAACATTGCACAAAATCTGTAAGGGGTCTTGTTACTGACGGAGCTCCCCGCTACAATATGCGGCTCTATAGATCTTATAAAAGTTATTAGTGGAGATTGTATACATGGCGTTAACGACCGCTGAAAAGGCGCAGATAGTTACAACGTTTAAGCAAAGCAAAAATGATACCGGCTCATCCGAAGTGCAAATTGCATTATTGACCGCCCGAATCAATTATTTGACCGAACACTTGAAAGTCCACAAACACGATTTTCATACCCGTTTTGGATTGACTAAATTAGTAAGCCAGCGCCGCAGATTAATGCGCTACTTAAAAAGCACTAATTTACAAAGTTACCAGAACGTAATCAAAGAGTTAGATGTGCGGGATGTCCGCTAGTTTTTAGATTCTTTTCATTATCCCCGCTTCCAGCGGGGTTCTTTAAGCCAGCATCCATTGCCCAAGCCATTGGGCTAATCCCGTTTGCGGGGTTGATTGGGTCCTTGAGATGACTGGGAAAGCATAGGTATAAAAATGACTGCCATTAAGAAATCATTCCGTTACGGTAATCATACTGTAACCCTCGAAACCGGAAAAATAGCTCGCCAGGCAACGGCTGCTGTTACCGTTACAATGGATGATACCGTTGTATTAGTCACCGTTGTTGGTGCAGATAATGGGCTGGATCGCGACTTTTTCCCATTGACCGTTAATTATCAAGAGCGTACCTACGCCGCTGGTCGCATTCCAGGTGGCTATTTTAAACGCGAAGGCAAGCCTAGTGAAAAAGAAACACTGACTTCCCGTTTAATCGACCGTCCGCTGCGTCCGCTTTTCCCCAAGGGATTCAATATCGAAGTTCAAGTCATTGCCACCGTTCTTTCGATGAATCCAGAAGTTAACCCAGATATTCCAGCGATGCTTGGCGCATCCGCAGCTGTCGCTTTATCAGGCTTACCTGCTGCTAGCCATTTGGCCGGTGCACGCGTCGGTTATATCGATGGCGGCTATGTGTTGAATCCAACCAAAGCTCAATTGGAAAATTCCAAGCTGGATATGGTGGTGGCCGGTACGGAAAATGCCGTATTGATGGTTGAATCTGAAGCCAAAGAATTGCCTGAAGATATCATGTTGGGTGCTGTGATGTTTGCGCACCGTGAAATGCAAATCGCTATCGAAACAATTAAAGAGTTAGTCGCTGAAGCGGGTTCTGATAGCTGGGAATGGGAAAAGCCAAGCATTAATCCAGAATTGGAAAAACGTATCATTGAAGTATGCCGTGCTGATATCGATAAAGCTTATCAAATTAAAGATAAAATGGAACGCCAGCAGGCAATCAGTGAAATTCGTGACCGCATTGTTGAGCAAATGGTTAATGAAAATGCCGGTAAAGAAGATGAATTGGCATTAGTTCAGGAAGCGAAAACTATTTTCAATTCATTGGAACGCAAAATAGTCCGCAGTCGTATCCTTGAAGGTCAGCCTCGTATTGATGGCCGTGATACCCGTACCGTGCGTCCTATTACCGTTGAAGTAGGCGTATTGCCACGTACCCATGGTTCAGCACTTTTTACGCGTGGTGAAACCCAAGCACTCGTGGTTGCAACACTCGGAACTGAACGTGATGCACAAACTATCGATGCATTGGAAGGCGAACGCAAAGAAAACTTTATGCTGCATTATAACTTCCCTCCGTACTCGGTTGGTGAAGTCGGTATGGTGGGCAGTCCGAAGCGTCGTGAAATTGGTCACGGCAACTTGGCAAAACGCAGTATTGTTGCTGTATTGCCAACCTTAAAAGAATTTTCCTATGTCTTGCGGGTTGTGTCTGAAATCACTGAATCCAATGGCTCAAGCTCCATGGCGACCGTCTGTGGTACCAGTCTTGCATTAATGGATGCAGGCGTGCCAATCAAGACTCACGTTGCCGGTGTGGCAATGGGTCTCGTCAAAGAAGGCGAACAATTTGCTGTGTTGACCGATATTTTGGGTGATGAAGATCATCTTGGCGACATGGATTTCAAAGTAGCCGGTACCACTACTGGTGTGACCGCGTTGCAAATGGACATCAAAATTGACGGCATTACGCAAGGCATTATGGAACGCGCGCTCGAACAAGCACGCGAAGGCCGTATGCATATTCTCGATATCATGAACAAATCACTTGGCGGCCACCGTCAGGAAATGTCTGCTTACGCACCCCGTATTGTCAGCATGCGTGTTCCACCAGACAAGATTCGTGATGTGATTGGTAAAGGCGGCGTCACTATTCGTGCCTTGACCGAAGAAACCGGTACTGTGATTGATATCAGCGATGATGGCTCGGTTAAAGTGGCGGGCACAGATCTAGCCGCTTGTGAAGAAGCTATTCGTCGTATTGAACGTTTAACGGCAGATGTGGCAGTTGGCGAAATATATGATGGCACCGTGACCAAATTAATGGACTTTGGTGCAATTGTTAGCTTTTTGCCAGGCAAACAAGGTTTAGTTCATATTTCACAAATTGCGAATGAACGTATTGCTCAGGTCAGTGACAAATTGTCTGAAGGCCAGGTTGTACGCGTTAAGGTACTTGAAATTGATCGTCAAGGCCGAATTCGCTTGAGTATGAAAGAA
>CAYUYG010000147.1:0-5033 GCA_964449125.1 uncultured Coxiellaceae bacterium
ATCACGAGCGCGTGAATGGCTGCAAGGCATTTTGGAAATGGACAAGAGCTCCAAAAACTCCCTGGAATTTATTGAAAACGTTAAAATTGATTTATTTCCTGATGAAGTGTATGTCTTCACACCGAAAGGTCAAATCATTGAATTACCCGCTGGTGCCACACCGGTTGATTACGCCTATGCTATTCACTCTGACATTGGCAATAGTTGCGTCGCCGCCAAATTAGATAAACGCTTATCGCCGCTTAGCACACCGCTTATTAGCGGACAGCAAGTAGAAATCATCACTGCACCCGGCGCAAGACCCAATTCAGCCTGGCTGAATTACGTTGTCACCGGCAAAGCACGCAGCAAAATTAAACATTATTTGAAAAAACAGCAGCGCGATGAATCAGTGGAATTAGGTCGACGTTTAATTGAAAAAGGCTTGCATGCTTACGGCATGTCACTCGAACAGATACCCGATGATATATTTATATCCGTCGTTAGCAGCTCGCACCTTGAATCACTCAGTCATTTGTTTGAAGAAGTCGGCATTGGTAACCGACCGGCTTTATTGGTCGCCAAACAACTCGCCCATGAAATCACGCGCAAGGAAGGTGTCGATTATCATATTTCACATCATCCGTTAGTCGTCAAAGGCACTGAAGGTTTGGTGATGACGTATGCCAAATGCTGTCGTCCTATTCCCGGCGATCAGATTGGCGGCTTAATTAAAATTGGCCAAGGTATTGAAATTCATACGCTGCATTGCCCACAATTGGAACGCTTCCATGATCAACCCGATAAATATGTCTCCTTATTATGGGAAGATAAAGTGGAAGGGGATTTTGCAGTGGATTTGAAAGTTGATCTTGTTAATCGTCGTGGTAGCTTGGCTTCTTTGACATTGGCGATTTCGGAAGCCGACTCCAATATTGAAAATATTCGGGCGCAAGAAAGCGATCGGCATCATTTCCATGTGGATATTACGATTTCGGTACGCAATAGAACTCATCTTGCGCGCATTATGCGAAAAATCCGTAAACGTAAAGATGTTATACGCGTGGTGCGTAGACGTCCTTATACTGAACCCGATGTTTAATGTTGCGTGTCTTCGGCAAAAACAATACTGCCTTCTCGCATCGTCAAACAGACATCCAATTGCTCGTTTAGGATGACAAGGTCCGCATCTTTACCCATTTCAATACTTCCTTTGCGACCATACACATCCAATAAATGCGCGGGATTGCGGGTTGCCATGTGAATGGCATCAATGAGTGAACAATCGGTAAATTGCTGCATGTTTTTTATGGCAGCTGGCATGCGCAAGGTACTACCCGCCAACGTACCATCGCTTAATGTCGCACGCCCTGCAAACACGTTTACAGTTTGACCGCCCAAATCATACTGACCATCACGCAAACATTTCGCGCGCATGGCATCCGTAATTAACATCAATCGTTCCCATCCTTTTAATCGCAACACCATGTCGGCTATGGCGGGATGAAGATGAAAACCATCGACAATTAATTCTGCCGTCACTTCATTCGATAACAATAAGGCACCTGTTGCACCTGGCTCACGCTGATGAATTCCGCGCATGGCATTAAATAAATGGGTTGCATGTGAACAACCTGCTTTGATGGCAGCCATTGTTTCTGCATACGTTGCATTGGTATGACCAATGGAAACAATGATGTCTTGTGCGCGTAAGGCACGGATAAAATCGAGTGCACCGGTTAATTCTGGCGCGAGAGTGACGAGCTTAATCGATCCTTGCGCCAAGGTCTGCCATTGCTTAAATAACGCAATGTCCGGCAACTGTAAAAAATCCTCGCGCTGCGCACCCATTTTTTGTTTCGCTAAAAATGGCCCTTCCAAATGCACGCCCAAAATAGCCGCGCCTGTTTTTTCTGGCAAACACTGTGCTACGGTTGCTAATACTTTTTCAAGATGGGGATTATCAGCTGTCATGGTGGTTGCTAAAAATCCAGTCACACCCTCCTTGGCCAAGGCACGGGCAATCGTCAACAAGGCTTCCTGATCCCCATCCATGACATCCTTGCCCTGCGCGCCGTGCACATGCAAATCGATAAAACCTGGAATTAAATAATAGTTGCGAGAAAATTCGCGATGATGAGCGGGAAGATGATGTTTTATCATATTCTCCGGAATAATGGCGCGAATAGCTTGATTTTCTACGACAATCGCATGCTCATACACCCATTCATTGCCTACTAAAATCTGCATGCCGGAAAAAATAAAGCGTTGGTTCGTTGTCATTATCTTCCCTTGTTTTGTAAGTGATGTTTAACCAGATAAATTGCACCGGCTACCGGTTCTGCCGCACAAGTCACCAGACGTTGTTGTAATACGTCGCTTAAATACGGTTTTAAAAATGGCGCGATACTGCCCGTCATCGCACAAGGCAATGGCTTGTGTTTGTCAAATTGCGCATTAAATAAAGCGCGCTCTACTTGGTTAACAGCTTCTGCCGCTTGCTGCAGTAATGTTATCGCCACGGCATCGTCCAATGCTGCTTGCTCTATCACTAAAGGCGCCAATTCAGCGAATGCCGTGGAATTGGCCTGATTCGCCCAGGCAATGAATTCTTCTTCATTCTGATTGAAACGTGCGTAAACCCTATTACTTAAACCCGAAGGCGATGATCTGCCATCTAACCATTGCAAGGTATGTTTTACAGCATGCAAACCTAACCAGGCACCGCCGCCATCATCATCATGCGGAAAACCCCAGCCACTTATTTTGGTGGTCGTTTCGTCCTGCACTTGAAAACCGACGACACCCGTGCCAGCAATAATAATCGCGCCCGCTTTTCCTGCGTGCGCGCCAAGACAAGCCGTTTCAGCATCGGAGGCAACAACCAAGGTCGTGAAAGTGTGCGGGCGTTGCAAAAAAGCGTGATAAGCAACGCTGAGTTCACATCCAGCAAGACCCATTCCTGCGTGCAAATGACACTGGCCTGGATGTAATCCAAGCGGGTTAAGAATTTTCTCCAATGCGGATTGGATAGATTGCCAAGCTTGATCCACTGATAAACGGATATTAGCAGGCCCACTGATTTCACTTCCCAAAACATTACCATCCGCATCTTCTACACGGACAGCACATTTGGTCGCTCCGCCATCTACGCCTATAAACAATTGTTTGCTCACACGATTGAACCTCTTTTGGGATAATTTATTATACGCAAGTTTAGCCATTGCATACCGCTCTATTTTTTAAATTTAGGATCATGCAATAAGGGTAATGAAAACGGACGCGGCGCCAGTGTCAGTGGCAGTGATCATTTAACCGTTTGGGGTGGTGAACTTGGGATTACTTGGGATCAAGCGCTATCAGCCGTATTGGAGACTGGGTGTCGATTATAGTATTACACCAAAAATTGATTTTATTGTGCACGACGAGGGATGGCTTAGTGTACAAAACCACTCATTCTTTACGAATGAGTGTTTCTCTTTGGAAGCTGCGCGACATGTTTAGCAATGTCTTGTAATTGGGGCGGAACATTTTTAGGTTGCGTCGTCGTTTGTGAATTTGAGTAAAAATAAGAACAGACATAACCAAACATAGAAGGTTGAGCGGTTTCCTGTTCTTTTCTGTCGACACTCGTACCTTTCTCATTTTCCTGTTCTTTCTCTTTTTCTTCTTCCGCTTCTTCTTTTTCGCCACGATCTTCGGCTTCAGTAAGCGTACATGCACTAATTTTATAATAAGCTTGATGCAAGTTTTCCAGTGATTGCAATAATTTATTACCAGACGGGTCGTGACGCAATAATGCTAATACGTCCTTATTTTCTAAAGTAAGCTTTATAAAGGCAATTAAAGAAAACAGCGTAGGCTGTTTTTCAGAGATCACAGCCTGCAGGGCTTCTGAGAAACTCCTCAATGTAGTAGGAATTGCTGTCTGTTTTTGAATATCCCAAAAAGCAAGACTATTACTTACCACTTCAGCCAAAGCACCATAGCAATCCAAAACTTCGTCAGGGAGGGGGGTATTTTTTTCTTGGATACTTGCTGTATCTTGGTTCCAACGCACTCTAGCAAAACAACCTGACACAACAGATTCAGCATGCATAAGCTGTTGGATTTGGTCGGCCATGTCTTTAATACAGATTTGTAATAGTTGTGTATTCGGAACAGGGAGGATCACAAAAGAAAAACTGGAAATAAAACTATTATCGACCTGCTTGAGGGCATGGCAAGACTCGCGTACTTCCTTTCTATACACGGATAATTTTTCACTATAAAATTCATACTGCATACAACACTGAGCCTGACTTTGAACGAAATCGCGTAAATACGCTGCTCGTTGTTCTTCAAATTGTGCCGTTAAGGCTGGTAAGCCAGCAAATTTTTCCTCATCTGAACATAAGAGACTTACGTCTAACTGTTCGCATAAAAAATCAGGAACATCGACGCCCAATAAAGATTTAATCTGTCCTTCACCGGTCTTTGCAAAAATTTCAAATAATTTATTATTAGCCCACTCAATTTTATCTAACTGACCAAGTAAGATTTTTAAAATCGTATCACTGTTTTCCATACCAATGGCCAAATATTCGCCCCTATTTTCATCCGCAATCAATTCGCCAAACAAATCAGTGTCACCTGCTATGCCTTGAAATGCTCTGAGTGTTTTTCCAGCCGCAATGAATTGTGCACTGATATTCGCGCGTTGTTGTTGATAATGGCGAGATAATTCGCTCAAGATGCAAGGGATGGTTTTGAGCGCAAGGGGTTCACTCATCTCATTAGAAGTAATTCGAGCAGCGCGGGTTAATAAGGTAAATCTTTGCATTTGCCGCTTTAAATTTTCTACCAAAACATTACGTTTATTTAAACTAGATAGCGCGACATACCCTGTCATTAATTTTATTTGTTCATCAATGTCCGCGAGGATATTCTCTGATACCGCCGTACTAGCTAAATAGTCATCGATAAATTGACTGCTTTTGATATTAGGTAGAGGTGCAAATAATTGTTTTTTGAATTTTAAAAAAAGTAGCCATTTTTTAAAATATGTAACGAAG
>CAYUYG010000148.1:0-5030 GCA_964449125.1 uncultured Coxiellaceae bacterium
GTGTAGGTGACGTGCCAGGCCACAAAATAATAAATTAAATAATAGCCAACCAATGAGTAAATTAGAATTAACGATTCCCCACAAGCCGGCGACAAGGGAAATCGCACAAATGGATTCTGCCCACAAAGCTGGTTTAATTTGCTGATATAGCAATCTCACCAGTTCGATATCGACTTTTTTATTTAAGGCCTGTGAATCTTGCATGACTTCCTTCTGGCACACCTCATCCTAGGCTTATTTTAATAGTATATCGTTAATTAAGGCGCGCTAACTGCGCTCAGCGTGTAAGTCTTTATAAATAATGATAATTTTTAATTTATAATATTCAGTCTTCCCCACCTTTTTTTGTTAAAATGAGATATGGACACTTATAGCAATCGCGAGCAGGCAGGACAGGTCTTAGCTCAACATTTATTAAGTTATAAGAACAGACAAGATGTTGTCATTCTTGCTTTACCACGTGGCGGCGTGCCAGTTGCTTTTGAAATAGCTCAGGCGCTGCAATTGCCTCTCGATGTATTCATTGTGCGTAAACTGGGTGTGCCGGGTCATGCAGAATTGGCCATGGGTGCTTTAGCAATGGGTGGTGTGCTGGTTTTTAATGAGGACGTCATTCATTCGCTACAAATTTCTCTTGCTGAAATTCAACAAGTCAGTGAGGTGGAAACCAAGGAGCTGCAGCGACGAGAATTACTTTATCGTGGCGAACGTTTATTTCCAGAACTGGCAAACAAAGTGATTATTTTAGTCGATGATGGTATCGCAACGGGTGCAACGATGCGCGCTGCAATTAAGGCGATATGTCAGTTTAATCCCGCTTCACTTATTGTTGCCGTGCCCGTAGCAGATAAAAAGATGGTGGCCAGTATGATTTCGTTGGTCGATGAAATTATTTGTCCATTGCAGCCAGAAAATCTTCAGGCGGTGGGTGGATGGTACCAAGATTTTTCTCAAACGACTGATGAGGAAGTGTATACTTTGTTAGAAGCCGCAAGGACATTTGTCTAAGGAACTCGCCATGGTTGAATTTGTTGCCGATACAGATCACCCAGTCGTGATTCCAAGTCATGATATTCATCTTGATGGTTTGTTACATATACCGCCTCATGCATGCGGTGTTGTTTTGTTTGCACATGGCAGTGGCAGCAGTCGGTTTAGTCCCCGTAACCAATATATTGCTAATGTTTTACAAAAACACCAATTTGCCACATTGTTGTTTGATTTACTCACGCCTCAAGAAGAACACATTGATACGCAAACCCGCGAATACCGTTTTAATATTGAATTACTCGCTGAACGTTTATTGTCTGCCACTAACTGGATATTAAATAATCCTGTTTTGCATAAATTGGCTATTGGTTATTTTGGTGCAAGTACGGGTGGTGGGGCAGCTTTAATGGCGGCAGGCAAAAGTAAAAACCTTGTTAAGGCTGTTGTTTCACGCTGTGGACGACCTGATCTTGCCGGCGAGGCATTATCTTTCGTTGAAGCAGCGACCTTATTAATTGTTGGCGGTAACGATGAGGTTGTCATTGAATTAAATCAGCAAGCTTTTGAAAAGTTACATTGCACAAAAGCATTACAAATTGTGCCGGGGGCTTCGCATTTATTTGAAGAATCCGGCAAGCTGGAAGAAGTGGCTAGTTTAGCTTCTACCTGGTTTGTGAACCATCTCCGCTAAATTCGTAGTTGCTTTTTTCTTCTTTTTATTTATAAATAACCAAAAAGAAGGAGAAAACAATGTTTGCACAAACTATTCATCCCACCATTGAAACAGCTGAACAACAATACGCAGTCTCTCTCCATACGCACCTGTCAATGATTAGAAAAGTGATAGGGTTAATGGAACATGAATTAATCAGAAAAAATGGCGAATGCGGCGGAAAAATTAATTTTGGTGATTACACAGCGGTTGTCCCTGCTTTTTTTGGCGAAAATGGTAGTAGCTGGTTACAAAATCGTCGAAAACCACAACAATTTTTATCTGTAGCAGGTATTCTCAGGCAAGGTATAAAAAGTCATCATGAACGCATCGATATTTTAGTAAAAATGTTGCGGCAGGCCTCCATTACTGAACCAGAACATCAGTTATTAATGCAAGTGAAAGCTTTAAAAGATGATCCTATTATTGTCGATTATGCTTCAATTAAAAAAGCCGTCGTAAAAATATTATAAGAAACTTTTAAAAGGCAAATGGGTTGGACGCTGCAACCAATTGTCAGGGGTAAACTCATATTTTCCTGACATAAGATGCAAGGTATAGGCATGTCGTGAGCGGGGCGAGACATTTTCTTTGCTCATATGCGGTAGTAACCCATGCAGGACAATCAAACTGCCTTGCCGGACTTCGAGCGGCGTCATGGCGTCAAGTTGCCACGGACTGTCATCATAAATTTCCATACGCACTTGATCATTTGCTTCACGTAACATTCTGGATTTTAACGGTGTGCGATGACCACCTTTTATCGCCCATAAACAACCATTTTGTAAAGTGGCATCTTCAAGAGCAAACCATAAACCCGTGACTGGCTGTTCTTTAACATATAAATAGGTGCTGTCTTGATGACAGGATACTTCACCACCAATGAAAGATTGTTTGCAAATATACATGGATTGAATCAACAGCGGATCTTCTATATTCAAATCAGTTGTCAATGCAGCAATTTTATGTGTACGGCTAAAGGCATTAAAAATCGGATCAAGATCATGCAAGGCATGTCCAATTTTATTAATTGAAAAACGTTTAGTTTCGATTGAGGTATTTTCTTCAAAAAACAAACGTATCTTGTCGCCAGACTCCAGAAAGTACTGGTTTTTTGCATGACGGTTATCTTTGGTTGAAAATATCGTTCGTGTATCATTCGTATCATTGGCAATAATTTCAGCTGCGCGGTGTATTAGTAGCTGACACATATCGTTGGCAACGAAATCTTCAATAATTAAAAATCCATCTTTATCATATTGTTTGATTTGTGCTGCAGTTAACATGGGCTTCCTCTTGTAAGTGCATTAGCAATAATGGCACCAAGCCTAGCATTATTTTTTATTAAATGAATGTTGGCTTGTAAACTTTTTCCTTCCGTTGCCTGGGCTATTTCACTCAGTAAAAACGGCGTGATATCTTTTCCATTAATTTTCTTGGTCTCAGCCAATTTTAATGCACCAGCAATAACCGGTTCAATAATATCATTGGCGATTTCATCTTCGAGTGGAATGGGATTTGCAATAAGAATGCCGGAGGGCATGCTGAGTTGCCAATGTAATCTGAGTAAGTTGGCTAAGGTATCGATGTCTTCCACATGCGCTGATAATTTATAAGCAGTTGTCGCGCTATAGAACGCAGGAAAGGTTTTGGTGCGATAGCCAATGACAGGAATACTATACGTTTCAAGAAATTCCAGGGTTTTGGGCAAATCCAAAATGGCTTTGGCACCCGCGCAGATCACCGCAATGGGGGTTTTGGCCAATTCGATTAAATCAGCTGAAATGTCTTGTTCTTCTCCACGGTGTACTCCCCCTATGCCGCCGGTTGCGAATAGTTTAATCCCTGCATAGTCGGCGCAAAACAGGGTTGCTGCGACTGTGGTGCCGGCGTTCAGTTTTTGGCTGAGTACATACGGAATATCGCGCTTACTGGCTTTGACGGCATGAGCATCTTGTACGAGGGTTTCCAATTCCGTTTGAGATAAGCCGATTTTAATTTTTCCGTTCATGATCGCAATCGTCGCGGGGGCAACATCATGTTTGCGCACAATTTCTTCAATACTCAAGGCGGTTTCAATATTTTGCGGATAGGGTAGACCATGGGTGATTAAAGTCGATTCCAGTGCGATAACGGGCCTGCGATCTTTAATGGCTTTTTCAATTTCGGAAGAATACTCAAAATACTGGTACATATAGTTTCCTGCTAGGTTAGCGGCTGTTTTCGTAATACTATTTATTAACGATTTAATGTCGCCTTTTCTTTAATAATCGTCAAGTCGCTAAGGTATAGTTTAATTATGAAATCAGCAGTCATTATTGGTGGGGGACCAGCAGGTTGCCAGTGTGCGTTATGGCTTAAAATGTTGGGTTATGAAGCTATTATTATTGAACAGGCAAATCAGTTAGGTGGTTTGCAGGCAACTAGTCCTTACCAAAACAATTGGCTAGTGGGCGTGATGAATGTCACGGGCCAGGAATTGGCTCATCGTATGCAGTCGCACTTAGAACAAATGCAAGTACCTTTTTTATTAAATAGTACAGCCCAGCAAATAAACCCGCTTGCACACGGTTTTAGTGTCAGCGTGAATAAAAAAACCATCGAAACACGCCATATCGTGATTGCTGCGGGCGTGAAGGCTAAATCGGGGTCATTGCAAGCGACGGACGATATTTTAATTGGACCAGGACAGTGTGTGTTTGATTATCCCTTTACCGGAAAACGGGTTGCTATTCTCGGCAGTGGTGATAATGCAGCCGAAAATTATGCGTTTATCAAAGAAAAAAATCCTGCACATTGTCATATCTATGCACGCACCATTCGTGCCCGAAAAGATTTATGGATGAGTGTGGATGAGAACGATATTTACGACTCTCCGTACGAGGTTGATCAAAAAACTCTGATAGTGACTCAGCAAAATAGGATGCGCGAGTCCGATGTAATCGTTGTATTGTATGGCTGGGAAGCGAATATTCCAGCTATTTTTGCCCCATTTAAAGGCCAATTACTAAATGCGCAGGGTTTTATTGCAACGAATGAATCATGCGGCACACGGCTTCCCGGGGTGTATGCCATTGGTGAAATAACCAATCGCGCAAACCCGTGTGTTTCGACAGCCATGGCAGATGGTGTCGTGGCAGCCAAAGCGATACAGCAAGCAGAAGAACGTTGACCATATAGCTGTTCTATTTTTTGCGTCCACATCTGATTTTATTGACTTTGGCATAGATTACGCTGAGTTTACGAAGTTGCGGTAGACACGGGTTGTTGTGTTGGGCTTCACACAAAGCGTTCAGCCCAACTTACAAAAATACAACTACAGGCTAAA
>CAYUYG010000149.1:0-5005 GCA_964449125.1 uncultured Coxiellaceae bacterium
TTTAACGGTGCCGCCTTTTTCACGATCGGTGAGAAAAACCACGTCGTGTATTTCGAGACCGACCTCTTCTAACTCATCGGCTGTTTCGATAATACTGCCACCCGTTGTAATAACATCTTCTACAATTAAGCAGCGCTGGCCGGCTTTAAACACGCCCTCAATCATTTGTTTAGTACCATAATCCTTTTTTTCACGACGGCGCATAACCATAGGAACGTCATAATCCAAGGAAAGACAGGTGGCGATAGGCAGCGCAGTATAAGGTACACCACAAACCAGATCATATTGCGAACCGGTGACCGCTTCGCGCATGGCTTTGGCCACGGAGCGCATAAAATGTGGATAAGAAATAATTTTGCGTAAATTGATGTAGATAGAGGAAGTTTGTCCGCTTTTTAACTTGAATTCACCAAATTGTATGGCGCCAATTTGAAAGAGAAAATCGATGAGAAATGCTTTGCCAGTCGACATTGATAGAGCTCCAACAGCCATGATAGTTGGGGGTTGAGCATAATGAATATGCTCTAGCTTGTAAATGATCATGAGAGAGCGTGGATAAAGAATTGAAAGCTGCTAAAAGTTTAACAAAATTATTTACATATTGCGTGGAACAATGGTACAAATACAATGCGAAATTTGCCTGGTCAAACATTAAAAAGATAACTAAATAAACCATGCGCACTACTGCACAGTTAGTTTTAAAATCGGGCGAGATTTTTTATGGTGAGGTTCCTCATCATCTAACCGATATTTCTTTTGGCGAAGTTGTCTTTAATACCGGGATGGCGGGTTATGTCGAAGCCTTAACGGATCCTTCTTACGCTGGTCAAATCCTTGTTTTCACTTATCCTTTAATCGGTAATTACGGCGTATCAGCTCCCGACACCTGGGAATCGAAATCTATTCATGTGCGCGGCGTGGTTGTTTCTGAATTATCACCCTTTTATTCCAATCATGGTGCAGAGCACTCATTGGAAAGCTGGTTAACTAGTCAAAATATCCCCTATTTAATGGGAGTGGATACCCGTGCGCTAACGAAATGTTTGCGAACTAAAGGCGTGGTTCCGGGTGCGATAGCACCGATCACTTCCAAATTGGATAAGTTTGAAAACTTTGATCAGGTTAATTGGGTCCAGGAAGTATCGATCAAAGAACCACAATATTATGGTGCCGGCGACAAATTAATCGTGGTGGTCGATTGCGGCATTAAAGAAAATATTTTGCGTTCCTTGCTCAAGTTTCCAGTACGTCTGAAACGTGTCCCGCATGATTATGATTTTACCGAGGAACCATTTGACGGTGTTTTTATTTCCAATGGTCCTGGCGATCCAACCCAATGCGAAAAAACCGTACACATTTTGCAAAAAGCCATGCAGCAAAAAAAACCCATTTTTGGCATTTGCCTTGGAACACAATTAATGGCACTGGCTGCTGGAGCAAAGACTTATAAATTACCGTTTGGACATCGCTCACAAAATCAACCGTGTTTACATCTTGCCACCAAACGTTGTTATCTCACTTCTCAAAATCATGGTTATGCTGTTGCCGAAGAAAGCTTGCCAACGGATTGGCGCGTTTCTTTCAGAAATTTAAATGATCAAAGCGTGGCTGGTATAGAACATCAGTCGCTACCATTTTTTTCCGTACAATTTCATCCTGAAGCAGCACCTGGGCCTGAAGATGCCGCCTGGCTATTCCGGCAATTTTACGATTTGCTTCGTTGATAATCTTTAGTTAAGAGGCGTTTTTATGCGGGTTAGATGTAATAAAGTCCTACTCTTGGGCTCTGGCGGCCTGCGCATAGGCCAAGCAGGTGAGTTCGATTATTCTGGTTCACAAGCAATCAAGGCATTGAAGGAAGAAGGCATTCATGTTGTGTTGGCGAATCCTAATATCGCCACCGTGCAAACAGACGCGCACATGGCAGATACCTTGTATTTGCAGCCCCTCTCTATCGACGTTGTTACGCAAATTATTGAGAAAGAAAAACCGGATGGTATTTTGCTCGGATTTGGCGGTCAAACCGCGCTGAATTTAGGTCTTGCTTTAGATAAAGCCGGTATTTTGGCAAAACACGGTGTGACGGTATTGGGCACACAAGTTGCCTCCATTCAGCAAACTGAAGATCGTGATCTTTTTAAACAAGCATTAGAAAAAATTGATATTCATACCCCGCGCAGTTTTTCCGCGACCACGGTCGATGAAGCATTGGCGGCAGCCGAGCAAATCGGTTATCCAGTCATGATGCGAGCGGGATTCTCGCTGGGCGGTTTAGGTTCAGGAAAAATTCTCAATAAAACTGAATTAACGCGGCGCGCGAAAGAATGTTTTGCCACTGTTCCACAAATATTGATTGAAGAATATTTATTAGGCTGGAAAGAATTTGAATATGAAATCGTGCGCGATGCAGATGGTAATGCGCTAACGATTTGCAATATGGAAAATTTAGATCCGATGGGTATTCATACGGGTGAAAGCATTGTTGTCGCACCCGCTCAAACCCTAAGTAATCGGGAGCATCAGCATTTACGTAATATGTCGATTGCCATTGCCAATCATTTCAATATTGTGGGTGAGTGCAATATTCAATTTGCTGTCAATCCAGCAAACGGTGACTATCGTGTGATTGAAATGAACGCGCGTTTATCACGCTCCAGTGCGTTAGCTTCTAAGGCAACCGGCTATCCCTTGGCATTCGTCGCAACCAAATTAGCGCTGGGTTGGCAATTGTACGAAATTAAAAATAGTGTGACCCAAAAAACTTGTGCTTTCTTCGAGCCCGCTCTTGATTATATCGTGGTTAAAATTCCGCGCTGGGATACTCACAAACTTAAGACGGCAGAGCGTAGTATCGGTACTGAAATGAAAAGTGTGGGTGAAGTGATGGCGATTGGCCGTTCCTTTCCAGAAAGCTTGCAGAAAGCAGTGGGCATGTTAAATATTGGTGCTTCTTCTCTGAGTGATTATCCGCACACAATCGCAAACCCGGCGTTTGAAATTGAGTTTGCAACCGATAGACGTTTGTTTGCTTTATACCAATTTTTCTTGCAAGGTCATAGTGTTGAAGAAGCACAACGTTTAAGTAATATTAATATTTGGTTTTTATCGCACATCCACGCGATTGCCGCCATTGAAAATGAAATCAAGACCAAAAAACTGGATGAAGCTTTGTTACGCGTTGCCAAAAAATCCGGTTTTTCAGATCGTGCCATTGGCCGTCTGACCAAGCAACCGGAAGATACCATACGCGCACAACGTCAAGCAGCTAATATTGTTCCTTACGCGAAACAAATTGATACGCTCGCGGGTGAATTTGCCGCGCAAACCAATTATTTATATTTTACCTACCATGCTTGTGAGCATGATATTGAACCATCTATCGAACGTCCGATTATTGTGTTGGGATCAGGCCCGTATTCCATTGGTTCGTCAGTCGAGTTTGACTGGTGCGCTGTGAATACCTCGCGTTCTTTGCGCGAATTGGGTAAAAAATCCATTTTGATTAATTCCAATCCTGAAACCGTGTCGACGGATTATGATGAATCTGATCGTTTGTACTTCGAACAATTAACATTGGAACGTGTACGTGATATTGCAGATTTCGAACAATGTTCCGGCATTGTCGTATCGGTTGGCGGACAGGTTGCTAATAATTTGGCGTTACCACTTGCCAAAGCCGGTTATGTATTATTGGGTACGACCGCTCAGTCAATTGATCAAGCAGAAGACCGCGAAAAATTTTCCGCACTCCTTAATCAATTGGGTATCGATCAACCTGAGTGGCAGCGTGTAACGGATTTAAAGAAAGCCAAAGAATTTGCTGAGCAAGTTGGTTATCCTGTTTTGGTGCGTCCTTCTTATATCTTGTCCGGTTCGGCGATGAATGTTGCCTACGATGAAAAATCATTAGAGCAATATCTTGACGAAGCTTCCATTGTTTCTTCCGAACATCCCGTTGTGCTATCCAAATTTATTTTGGATGCAAAAGAATTGGAAATGGATGGGGTGGGTGATCGAGGCAAAATTATTATTGAAGCGGTGACTGAGCATATTGAAAATGCGGGCATTCACTCTGGTGATGCAACGCTTGTGATTCCGCCGCAGCGTTTATATCTGGAAACCATACGCAAAACTAAGCGCATCACTGCGGAAATTGTTAAGGCACTGAATATTACCGGCCCATTTAATATTCAATTCATCGCTAAAAATAATTTTATTCAAGTGATTGAATGTAACTTGCGCGCGTCACGTTCTTTTCCATTCGTGTCAAAAGTGACCGGTTACAATTTTATCGCGATCGCAACCGAAGCCATGTTAGGAAAATATATTCCTAAAACGTATGAAACATTGGAACTTGATTACGTTGGTGTCAAAGCGCCACAGTTTTCCTATCACCGTTTGAAAGGGGCAAATCCAGTCGCCAATGTCGAGATGGCTTCCACTGGTGAAGTAGCGTGTCTGGGGGAAAATTTATATGAAGCCTATTTGCGTTCATGGCTTGCTACTGAACAAAAATTACCGGAAAAGCGCTTACTGATTTCCGTGGCAGATGGTCATAAAATCAGATTGCTGCCGTATTTAATGCAATTAGAAGAACAAGGGTGGGAGCTGTATAGTACCAGCGGTACGCACGCCTTTTTAACGAAGAATGGTATCGCTTCCTATTTTGTGCATAAAGCGAGTGAAAATCGCGAACCCAATGTGCAAACACTCATTTCACAGCGCAAAATAGAAATGATTATTAATATTCCCACGGCAAGCAGTTGGTTGAAACAAACCGATGGGTATTTGATTCGACGCATGGCGGTGGATCATCATATTCCATTGATCACTAACTTGCAGATTGCACAAATCATGCTGCAGTGTTTGATTGATTTCAAAGGCAAGCTGCCTGAATCAATCCTGTCATGGCAAGATTATATGAAACGTCATTCGCACCATCATCAGCACAGAGAGATCAGTAATGGATAATTTATTGTACGGTCATGACATTCTTTCTATGAAA
>CAYUYG010000150.1:0-4971 GCA_964449125.1 uncultured Coxiellaceae bacterium
AACGCATGCATCAATGGTGCGAGTTTGCGAGAAATTCGTCATTTGATTAGTCAGCAAAAAAACATAAAACGGAATAAAAATGATTTGCAGGTTTCCAGCCGGGGTCGAATGACTGCCAAAATTAACATGGGAACGACTATTAAGGCGGATGTTATCAAAACCATAGTGGATTGTGTCTTGTTTAATGAGGAGTATGAAAAATATATGGGTATATTTTCGGAAGTTAACTGGAATGACTTACGGCAGGCGACTAAGGCATTTAGGAAATTAATTGAATTATTAGAATTGGAAATGGCGGTATAACCATGCAAAAAAAACTAATGACATCGATTAAATTGCAAAAGAAGCTCCATCATCGGCTACAACAACGCATTATTGAGGATGGTTATGGAATGCGTGGCAAGAGTAAATGGATAATTGAGTCCATAGAAGCATTATTGGAATTGTCTGATTACCCAACTCTAGTCGATATTGCCGAAGACATGGATCAGTTAAACGAAATGGTCAGTATTCGCGTCCCAGAATACCTGATGCTGAAGATTGAGCAGGCTGTGGTGCGTGTTCGTAAAGAATATCCCACTATTGAAGGAGTAAAAAGTAACCTGATTCGGGCCAGCATTATCCAAAGGTTATTGCGTCAATCCACTTCGGTTACCGAAGTTTAACTAACTAGTTGAATTATAATAACTAAATATAAAACTATATCATTCAAGATTATCCCATAAACGTCACACCCAGCTATCGTGGACGTTTATGGGAGTATCAATACCCTGCTACGGATTCCCCGGTTTTGTGTTCAACCTGAACTACCTTTGATCAAAAGTAGTTGATTATATTTGTAATAATTTGTTCTATGTGAAACATTGCTTAATTCTGCCTTCTATTTCACTGCGGTAAAGTGGGCACTTAGATATAATTGCAACCTGCATTAATTAACAAAGGAACGACCAAGTGGCGAATACTAGAAAAATATTGGGTAACCTAACCCATAGTGTAAAAACAACGCTGGAAGCAGGAATCCCTGCTACTGTTTCCTATCTTGCCCATACAGAAATCCTTGAACCTTCACATTCGATGGCTAATAACGATGTCAGGGAAGGTGCCGTTTTGATTTCCTCTTTGACTAATCAATTTGTTGCAGCGGTGGCGTTAGTGCAATTTTTGGCGACCTTATTGAGCACGGGTGCCTGGCAGCATTTAAGCGCTAAAGATTGGTGGTGCGTCGCTTTGTTCTTAGTGTGTGGAGCGACTGCATTTGGATTTGCAGCAACGCGTTTTGGCGTTGAAGATAATGCGATAGCAGCGGGTTTTAGCGCCAGCTCAGGGGTTGTGATGTTTGGTGGAGCAGAGAGATTTATGCAATACCGTATTTATATGCATAAAGAAAATCAAAATCCGGCATTGGAAAGAGAGCGACTACTGGGTACTCAAGAAGTAGATGAAACAGGCATTCCACGAATTAGCTTAGGGACATAATTACTTTCAAACGGAGAGTATAACTCCTTGTCGAAGTTTCGTTCGACTATAACTCATCGCTTCGCTTTCACCTACTTTTACAATGAAAGATAGAGCAAAATCTTGGCGTTTGGTAGATGATACAAAAAGAATGTTTGCAGTTTCGCTGACCAATAAAAAGTAAATGACAATGCGAAAAACCTAGCGTGGTTCTTCATGCTGGGTAGTTCGCATGAGGACAAGTATGCAGCAAAGAAATTACTTATTGTTCCCGTTGATTCTCGTTTTTTATGAGATCGCAATTTATCTTTCAAATGACATGTATTTGCCAGCATTGCCGGAAATGATGCGCGACCTGGGTTTAACGAGCCAACAAGCCCAGTTAACGTTGACCTTATGGTTTTTAGGATCTGCAAGCTTGTCCATTTTTGTTGGTCCTCTTTCGGATCGCTACGGGCGCCGAAAAGTATTGATGGTTGGCAGCTTGATTTACATTCTTGTTTCTATCGTCTGCGCGTTAAGCACAAGTATGGCTGTGTTACTCACTGCCCGGTTTATAGAAGGCAGTATGATGGCCACCATGCTGGTTCCCGGTTATGCCTCGATACACGAATTGTTCGAACAAAAACAAGCTATTCGTATTTTAGCGCTGATGGGCAGTATTTCAGTCCTTGCTCCGGCATTAGGACCCTTATTGGGCGGCCTTTTATTATTAGTGACTAGCTGGCGCGGTATTTTTTGGTTTATTGCAGGTTGGGCAGCCGTGGCTATTCTGCTATTAAGCAAATGGATGCCAAAAGATAATCAAGAAAATGTACAAAAAATTAATTTAATTACACTATTTGGACAGTATGGTCGGGTTCTTGCTAATAAACACTTTATGCTGAATATGTTTGTGCTGGGTTTGATTATGAGTGGCTGGATAGTTTGGATTAGTGCGGGTCCCCTGCTAGTCATTGATACTTTCCATTTCAGCGCTGTTGCTTTTGGTGTGATACAAGCCTTGGTGTTTGCTGCGTATATCATTGGCAATTACTGCGTTAGATTTTTAATGGAACAGATGACAGTGAGTGGACTCATTAAATGTGGTTTAACATTAACCCTGCTGGGCGGTTTATTGGTATTGATGACAGCAGTGGAATTTCCCACACGATTTTATCCCTTTTTAGTTGCCATGCTAGTGTATTCATTTGGCTCGGCACTTTGCTTTTCGCCCTTGAATCGCACCATCATTGAAACCAGTACAGAATCGATGGGTGTCCGTGTTGCCTTATTCGCGGTTTTTTTGACAGCCTTTTCAGTACTTGGCAGTGCAGCGGCCGGTGAGTTTTTTAATGGTACATTATTATCAATCGGGTTTCTGATTGCGGCAGCGATCAGTGTTGCGTGTGTGCTAAAAACATTGACCGTGCTAGTGGTTCCTGACGCAGTCGCAAAAAAGTGAAGAAGTTTAGTTAGCCAGAAGTTTTTTAACGTCAAGATGGATGTTTTGCGCTATCAGGATGATACCCTCATCCTCGAAAACCCAACGCCAGATGAACCGTTGTCGGCGGCGTATGATGGAAGTATTACACGAAAAACATTTAAGCCTGTCGCGCAAGAAATCGCGCATGGCTTGCATCAACTGGGGTTTTTATTTCCTCGGTATAGATTATCTTCCGACACAACAGAAGATAACACCAACATGTCCCTTGAAATGATGATTCAATTACGCAACCTATAAATATTCATAATTGATACGAATACGGGAAGGGTAAGACAATATGAACATCAACAGCATGAGCTAACGCGCATTGTTCTTCATTCAAAGACATTGCGGAAAACGTGCGAGCAAGTTAAGCATATGGAGATTGATGGGGCTTCTTTCGGCCGAATCAGTGGCAATCCCAAGAACTTTTACAATGGCTTATTTATGTGTGTTGGCCGGCGCAGGCGAATGCCTATGCGACCGGCCTGTATCAACGTCACGTCAACAAACTACGCACCGAGATTTTTTCTTTTTTGGGTGGGGCTGCATGAGTTCTGCAAGTCTGACGTTTTTGCTCACCATGAGTTCTGTAACCGTCTCGCACCCCGCGCGCAACAACGGGTCACCTGCCAGCGTCGTCAACGGCCACCCGCCACTTATACTAATAAAAGAATCAAAACCCACACCAGAATGAGATGTCACAAGTGAACTATCAAAATTGGGAAACGAACCAGAACCATTTTCATATTTATGTGATCTCTCTATTTCTTTACCTGCTGCTGCAGCCTTAACTTGGCCCCTCGCAAATAAACATCTTTCATATCCTGGCAATTCAATTAGCTCAATTAAACCTATAATTTCTCGAGCTACTAAATAGAGTTTTTTGTAATTATTCCCACTCGCCGCATATAAATTATCCCATTCAAGGGCAAGCATAGAGTAAGCATGGATAAGATTTTGATAATTACAATGCATACGGGGTTCAGTCATGATACGGACTTGCGGATCCAGTTTCACTTCTCTAAATTTATTAAACGCGTCACGAAGTGGGCTTTGATAGCGCGTATCATACTGATCACCCGTAGCAAGCTCAGCAGCAACATCGTCAGCAGAACTTTGTTTAATGATGTCAAACAGACATTTTAAATCATCAGGTTCTTGGGTTAGCATGGCGTCAATATGTGGTCTATACCGTTCAAATTGACGCGTTCGTTCATTTTGACCATTTTCTAATTTTTCAAAAAAAGGCTCCACTCTCTTCGCCAAATTCGGATCACCCGCACCTAGTAAAAATTCATAGATCGTCACACCTCTCACATCAAGACCACCGGGGGTAATCACATTACCTGCTTTCAACAATAATCGAGGATTTGCTTCTAGCATGGCGAGAAGCGTGTCTACATCTTTTTGTCTAGCGAAAGCCGCATGATGCAATGCTTTGGCCAGTGCTTGTTTTTCTAGTTCTGGCTTGAAGAGGCCATAAAAATAACTGCCTGCCCTGGATAGGCCAGCCATGATTTTTATGGCTTCTCTTGCTGGCACAACAGTTGGGATGGCTACTACCATCTCAGGAGGTAAATTAATTAATAAGGCTAATTCGTCGGGATTCTCGACAATCGCATCTCGGCTTTTGGTCATGTGCGCCTCGTTAAGGTCTGGCTGATTATTATAGTGTTGTAGTATAACTGTGCATTATATAGACTATATGTGCGGAAGCAATGAATACATTTTAGGTATATTTGGCTAATTTTAAATCTAAAGTTCTCGCTAGAACTTCCTCAAAATTCTCAACTTATTCGAGAAAAATGGCCAAAGACGAGGTAAACAGGGTATAAAGTTGGTCGCGGGGAGGTTGAATCCAATTGTGCTGACGGTTTATTTATTATGTAAGCAAACAGAATATCCCATGCAGCTGATTGATTTTACATCAAATATTGACGATAGCGCTGAGTGAGATAGAGTCAGACATCCTCCGCATCAATGATCAAGTAATCTCAAAAAAATTGACGATGTAGGTATTATTCTATTTGGTGAAGGCAGTGGAGATA
>CAYUYG010000151.1:0-4911 GCA_964449125.1 uncultured Coxiellaceae bacterium
AAAATGCCTGTTAGGCTAATTGTTTTTCAACCTGATGAAGATTTTTATAAAAAAAGTTTTGAAGACCGTTTAGCAATACTAAAAGACAAGATCGGGAAAGCGGATGTCTATGCTCGAAGAGTGGGTTTTATTTGTGAGAAAACAATTTTTGTTGCGCCTGAATATTTATTTAAAAATTTAGCGGAAACAGGTGAAAAAACTTATTACGAGCATGAAGAAAAAGAAAAATATAAAGCAGCACTAATACAATTATCTAAAAAAACAAATATGATTCTTGCACCTGGAACTATTTGTTGGCGTAAACCAAACATAAGAGAACAAATAGAATTAGCTGATTTTGTCTGCATGAGACAATTAGATACGCAACATTTAGCTCAGTTACCCGGCACATCGAATGGTGCTTATGTTTATACTGAGCACGGTCTGTATTATGTAAATAAAGACAGAAAAAAATATACATTGATTCCGTATACTGGTATGGGTGAGAACAGTAGGCTAGACATGTATTTTGCAGAAATATTACCGGATACTTTGCTAGATACACCACAGCTGGTTAAAGAAAAATTACCGGATTCTGAACGAATTAAAATTAAAGAATTAACCGGTCATCCTAGCGATTATGGTTACAGAAATATGATGTATTTTGTCCATAGGGGCAAAGTTCAGAAATATAAAAAGACCTTTCCTCATCCAGATTATGATTTTGATTATGCATTAGGTAATCAACGTCAGGCTGCGCTTGCTTTTCGAACGGGCCAGCAGGATCGAGTGGTAAAAAATATTAATGGAGTATCGATAGGAATAGAAATTTGTTTCGATAATGTAGAAGAATCTAATCTACATACCAAGCTCAATAATGATCCTTTGTACCAAGATCAGCAATTAGATATTCATTTAATTGTGGCGGATGGTGTCAAGCAGCCAAACTTTATTTCTAAGATGGGAATGTTTTGTGCCAAAATAGAACGAACTCCTGAACGATTTCCAAATGCAATTGGCATTGCCCAAGGAGAAAGCAGCTATGGCAGACATCGTTTGGCAGAACCACTTCAAGAGGTGGATGGCCATTGTGTTGATGTAGTAAAGCGCAAACTTTTTGGTAGCAATGATGTGACCGTCGAAAAAGACTTACGTAGTTATGTTTTTGATACCAAACGCCCATAAGGACGTTTGTGTTTAGCAGCCTGTTTCACTAACTTTTATTAATTTGCAATGTGGGAACATACCCAAGCCGTGGGACGACTGTTGCGGTAGCATTAAACGTTGAACCGTAAAGCAGGAGCGGATTGCCACTATGGTATGGTTGAATGTTACCTTCATTATTAGTAATAAAATAACTCGGACAATCGCGCGTTAATTCTTTTAATTTTTTACCGAAGAAAATAAGCGTTTTATCCAACCAATCTAATTTAGGCGTGGGATCAACGATTAAGTCTTCATGAACGTGACGCTTATCTGTTGTTTCAGTATGAGGTTGGATGACCTTTGCCGCTTGGCGTTTTTTTGCATTTCTAGCGAGAAAATCTTGTTTAGCTAGCTTTAATAATTCTCGATCAAGTATACCTAGATGGGTCGGCACATTATCAAAAATACGGCGCAAGACAGTCTGCTGTTTTAAATCATCACTAAAAAATGGCAAAGATTCGATTGCTGCAAAACCTTCCTTTGCAGCTGCTTCTGTAAGCTGTTTACAATCTTTTCGATAGGCCATGACCGTTTGTTTACAATCTAATGCTCCAACTGTTCCTGGTTTAGCTGTAATGAAAGGAGCTGGATCGGTCCATGAAACTTGTCTAAAATGTTTCCCTGCACCTAATGCATGTAGTAATTCATGTAAGTCGGTATAAGTTTTAACGTATAAAGGATCATCTTCATCTGCCTTAGGAAAAGCAATTATTTTATACTTTGAACATGAGAAATCAGCTGATAAACCGCTTATGGTCGAAACTTCATAACGACCAGCTTCCGTCATTTCTTTTGCCGTTGCGTTTAAGCAAACAATATAAAGCATGTTAGTATTTGCACTGGATTCAATCGTCTGCTGCTGCGCCGCATAACGAATTTCAATGCTGTACGGAGAAAATTCTTGATCGATAATATTTTTAATATGGGCTATTTGTTCTTCAGTAAAATCACATACACCGTATTTTTTTAATTGATCGCTTAACGCCAACGAATGATCTTGTAGAAATTGATTTTTACTAAACGATACTTCTATGTAAGGTTTGTCTAAGTTTTCGCACCATAATCTTCCGATGCTATTATCCTGAGTGTATTGAATATATTTAATCTGATCCATCAAGGCTGGTTCAACAAGGGGTGTTGGGGTTGCATTTGTTTTTTCTAGAAATTCACTAATATAACCTGTCGTGCGTCCGTGCATGAGGTAAGCCGCCATTCTATTAAACAAAATTAGGGTTTAAACAGGTTACCGCACTTATTACATTAAATACAATATTAGCCTGCTCACTGTCAGAATCTGTAGTTTTGAGCGCGAATAAGTTGGTCTAAAATAAAAGGGGATAGTAGTAGGAGAAGGTAACAAAAGATTAATTAACCACATATCAATTGACGATTGCACTGTACCAAAAAAGAAAGCAGATTTTTAGCACTGCTTTCTTAATTTGATGGCAATGATCCAGGTATAACTCCGCACTATAATAATTTACGAGGAAGGCTACTTTGGCCTTCAATCGATTTATCTGCTTTGAATTGTATAATATCCTTTGTTATCCCTAGCAGCAGTGCATCAAGGCTTGGATCAATTTTGTTGGTCGGTTGGAAAAAGCGATTATTGATATTATGACCTATCACATTGATTATTGCGGGTACTAACACAAGCGCCGCTACAGCAGTTAACATAATATCATTGATGTCATATTCACCCTTGTCAGTCCCGTCTAAATAATTGCTAACATATTCGCGACGACTTATCGATGATTTAGGTCTGCTTCCAAAATAAACAAGTAAAAAAGCGATAATAATAGAAGAAAGACCAATATTTTGATTCTTAGACATGCATCCAAGTTGAAATCTGGATGCAGGCACCACAGAATGAGGTTTCAATGACGCTACGGTATTCTCTATCCAGTCTAAATTAATTTCACCCAGTTCATTTTCACCGGTTGCTTTTTTATATTCTTTTAATTTTTCAAATAGAACTTGTACGAGCTTGGCCTTGAATAGCAAGCTAGCGCTTTCGACATTATTTTTTGCATTTAAGAAACCATAATTTTCTGTCTTAAGTGCATTGGGTGTTTTAATAATGTCATAAATAAAGGGGCCAAGGATCTCGGTTATATTGCTTTCAAATGCATGAGGCTCATCAAGAAATTGCTTCAAGGTATTATAGAAGGGAATCGGATCATCCCCAGAATTGAGAATAACTTCTTTTTCAGCAAGGCTTGTGATCAAGTAGCCAGTTGTATTTTGTCTTAACATGTATAATTACTCCGCAAAATATATCGTAGCACTCACAGCTTATACAGAATTATTAACAATTTATCAATTAAAAGCTTAATGTCTTCTTTCTAACCAAAAAATTCCTCGGCCACTGCTGCAATACTGATTAAAAAAATACAGTATCGTTTTCCATTAGGTGTAAGCAGCTGCAATCTACAGTTTTGGGGAGTGAGTTTTACAAGGAGCTATATCAGTTGGGGATCTTAACGAATCACCTCAACCCTTGGATCTTATTAAAGAAGTGTCAAACAATAAACATACTGCAATTCAATATCCAAACCTACGTTGCAATCTTGCAGCGTGTCTTTCAATAGTGTCAGTATAATTATCTTTTATCCTATTATCAGAGGTCTGATCATTATTATTTGAACTGGAAAATAATCCCCAATTAAATAAGCTTGGGCCACGTGGGGCTGTACAATCTTGGAATAAAGCATTTTGTTTTTTTAGCGTACTAAATAATTCTTGGCTTGTTTTGACAGATTGGCATTCCTCTGTAAAACTAATTGCTTGATCTTTATGATGTCTTCTCCAATCATATAGTGGAGCAATATATTTTGTAAGATCACTTAGAAGCAGCCGTCTATGAGCATGCAGAACAATTACATCATACATTTTAGCTGTCTCTGTCTCTGATAGACATGGCGTGATAAATGATCCTATTATAATCAATGTATCTAAATTTAATCTTCCTTCCTTTACGAGCTCTATCCCATTTAAAAACCAAAAAACTAATTCAGGAAACTTAATCAAAGCTAATGCCTGCGTAAAATTAATCTCGTATTTTTTAATTAAATTTTTTAAATAATCTGCCTTATATTTTAAATCATTTCTACTAACCTTATTATTAATCATACAAAAAGACTGAATAAGATAATCAATAAACGCTTGGTCATTCGTATGCACTAAAACATACAAAAATGACTCATCATCTTTTGTGTAACCAGCTTCTTTATACCCACAAACGCTATGATGCATACAATATATTTTTTCATGGTTTAAAAATGAAGGTTTTATAGATGCAAGTAACTGATTAACATTTTCAATTAATCCCTTTTTTGCATAGCCATAGGCTGCAAATGTTTTACTGGCTCCCAATTGCATTAAAATTTTGACTGCTTCATGTTCTTCTTCATAAGCAAGTAAACCAGCAGGAGTAATGCTCTTTAGTTGAAATTTTGAAAAATCAACATATTCCATCGAGCCACGCATGAGGGGGTTGATCATATAAGAGCTTAAGGAGCCATCCAAATTCAAATCGAGATTGTTATGTCGCTGTACTATTTGCCCTAGCTCTGGAATTTTTTTCTCTAGTGCGGCAATATGAATTTCTTGAAAAAGAGGGGAGCGTGAAGTGGGATTTTCATGATTGGATAGCATCTTTAAATCTCCTTTTAAAGTAATTAATTTCTTACCCACCTGTTGTTGTGAATGTTTGTTAATTGCTAA
>CAYUYG010000152.1:0-4908 GCA_964449125.1 uncultured Coxiellaceae bacterium
CCGCGCTTTCATTACAAACCGTTCTATTATTTTTAGGTGAAGATATCACGCTGATTACACCCAATTATGGAACGCGCCAAGAACTCGAGGGCGTACAATTAGGCTCGCGAAAAATTCCTACCAATGCACGCGGTGAAGTATTAATTCCATTCATTGGTAAAAGCTATACTTTTCCTTATTATTCTGCGACGGATGTACTAAATAATCGTTTACCAAGTGATGCCTTGCTGGGAAAAATATTATTTATTGGCACCTCAGCAACCGGACTCGGTGACCTGACGGCGACTGCTATACAAAATCCATTTCCAGGTGTTGAAATCCAAGCAACCTTGGTTAATGGAATTCTCACCAATGATTTTTCGTATAAACCTGCGTGGACCTACGGCGCCAATATTGTTTTAACTATTTTATTTGGGTTAATTTCAGCTTGCCTCTTTCCTTTCTTGGGTCCACGAACCTTAGGCATCATTATCGTTCTGCTGCCACCTGCTTTATTATTTTTAAATAACTGGCTATGGATTGAAACTGGTTTGGTATTGTCATTTCTCGTTCCCGTTATTTTAGTGTTG
The DNA here is from genome assembly GCA_964449125.1 of uncultured Coxiellaceae bacterium. Taxonomy (GTDB): domain Bacteria; phylum Pseudomonadota; class Gammaproteobacteria; order DSM-16500; family DSM-16500; genus Aquicella. The sequence continues at coordinate 570 of CAYUYG010000152.1, forward strand.
CTGATAGCACTTTTAAATATCATTTATGGCTACTTGTTTGAATCTCGGCGTCGAGAACAATTGAAATCCATGTTTGGTCAATATGTTCCTGCAAAACATATTGATGAAATGTTGCGTACAAGAAGTGATTACGGATTACATGGTGAAGATCGTGAAATGTCTGTGTTATTTGCTGATATTCGTAATTTTACGACCCTATCAGAAAACATGTCGGCGACTGAACTGGTGAACATGTTAAATACCTTTTTTACGCCGATGACAGAAATTATCTTTAAACATCGCGGCACCATCGACAAGTATGTCGGCGATTTGATTATGGCTTTTTGGGGTGCGCCGCTGAAAGATAAACAGCATGCAAGGCGTGCCATTGAGTCGGCACTTGAAATGCAAATCAAGCTAAAAGCAATGAGCGCTATGATTGCCGAACGTAAATGGCCTGAAATTCACATTGGCATTGGCATTAATAGCGGCAATATGAGTGTCGGCGATATGGGATCACAGTTTCGGCGTAATTATACTTTACTAGGTGATGCAGTCAATTTAGCCTCACGCGTGGAAAGCTTAACCAAATTTTATGGTGTTGATATTATCGTGACTGAGTTCACACGTTTAAATCAGACCAAATTTGTCTTTCGAAAACTGGACCTCGTGCGCGTCAAAGGTAAAAAAATTGGTATCGCCATTTATGAAGTGATTTGTATGCAAGCAGCAATCACATCTGATATTGCCCATGAACTTGCTATTTATGACCAAGCTTTAGATTTTTATTTTCAACAAAATTGGGATCAAGCTTTGCCGTTAATGGAGCAATTACAAAAAACTTATCCTGATAAAAAAATTTATCAGATCTATATCGAACGCATTAAACAATTTAAAACCTCAGCGCTGCCGCCTGATTGGGATGGCGTGTATGTGCACGCCAGCAAATAATTAACTAGGATTATTGTGTTATACAGAAGTTCGTAATAGGACCGCGCGGTGCACCAGGACCGCTACCTGATGATGCGCTAGTGAATTGGTCAATCCTGAATGGTATAATTTCAGGGATCTCGCTCAATACGGCGGGCTGCGCAGATAAAGGAACAGGCACAGAAGTGGCAGATTGCACATACGCATATTTGTTTTTGTCACTCAAACATACTTCACCATTCTGTTTACCTTTCACGCACGGTGTCCCTTTTAAAAATCCAACGTACAATTCACCTTTAGAAATGACCACTGTGTAATCCGTACCACGCACACCAATGGTTGCGACTGGCGTGTTAACTTGATAATCACTTGGATTATCTTTAGCAATTAAACCGGTAATCGTTCGAAACCCACCTTGAATTAAATTCATAACATATTTACCCACTGAACCTTTTTTGGCCTGGGGTTTATAGGCATATTGTTCAATGGAAAATTTGGTATCAGGACGAAAGGTCAGTAAGGTGTTATCGGTAAACGCAATCTGGGCCTGGCTTTTAGCATCCGTCACTAGCATATCGCTTAAATAAATAACGGACATTTTTTGTAAAATGCGCTCTTCTTTATTGGGCATGATGGCACGCAATTCACCTTTTACCCACACTACTCTTCCGACTGGAGTAGGTAAAGGAGGATCAGCCGCATAAACAGGCTGCATGACAGAAAAAAAGACTGCCCCTACAATGGCATGCCATAAATATTTTCTATTATTCATTACCTTAATACTACTCCGCCATTAATAGCCTTATCTTAAGTATAGGCTATTTTAGAGGGTTTTTGGTATTCAGGTCTTTCCTAGCCGGAGATCAAGCATTTGATTTTTAATTAAAAATTAAATGAGGAGAGGGTTGATAAAGGAATAAACTGAGTTAAAAAGCGTATAACTCAGTTCATGCTAAATTAAAAACCTGTCCGCGCAGGGTTGTATAGATTGGCCAACCACGTAATTCCATGCCTTGATAAGGTGTCCAGGCGCATTTACTCTCCGTTTTACTAACCCGTGCTGTCTTTTCCAAATCTACCAGTACCCAATCTTCATAAGTGGGTACATGAAAAATACCCCGAGCACGCTTTGAGGTCAGATTATGAATTTCCTGCAAACTTAATAAGCCTTGATGATAAGCGGTAAATAATAAAGGCAGCATGAATTCAATGCCAGGCATACCGGATGGACATTGACCATACGGTTTCGTTTTTTCATCCAGTGTATGTGGCGCATGGTCTGAACCGATAGTATCAATCACGCCATTATGAATGGCAGCAAACAAATCAGACTTATATTTTTTATTCCGCAGGGGCGGATTGACCACGGCTTTGCCGCCCAAAATTTCATAGGCAGAATCATCAAAAAATAAATGGTGAGGTGTGGTTTCAGCAAATACTGGCAAACCTTCTTTTTTGGCAGCTTGTACCAGTGCTAATTCTTCCGCGGTACTCATATGTAAAATATATAGCCGTGTGCCATAACGTCTGGTTAATGCAATCGCTTTCTCAACTGCTTTTACTGCCACATCTACGTTACGAATATCAGAATGTGCGCGATAATTTAATTCACCAGTAAAACTTGCTTTGCGCGCATGGATTAAATGTTCATCCTCTGCATGCACCGCAATCAGCATATTTTCGCGGGCGGCTAATTCAAACGCAGCCTGCAGACTCTCATCATCGTCAATCACCAAATTACCGGTACTACAACCCATAAAAATTTTGATGCCGACCACTTTATTTTTAACAAGCGGTATTTCATTCAAATGTTGTTTATCAGCACCAAAAAATAGTTCGTAGCGCAAGGGAATACTGACTTCGCGCAACTGAGTATCAATTAATTGTTTTTTTTCGGAAAGTAAATTCGCCGTAATAGTGGGAGGTTGAGTATTAGGCATATCAAATACGAGTGTACAACCCCCGCGAATAGCCGCTTTCGCGCCCGTGCGCCAATCTTCTTTGTACTCCATGCCAGGCGTACGGAAATGCACATGCGGATCAATGACCGCTGGAAAAGCTAATAAACCTTGGGCATTAATCGTTTTATCTTCAGAGCTTGGCACTTGTAAATCAATGGTTTTACCTTCCAGCGTGCTGGCATTGGAAAATGTAATCATATTTTTACTTTTACCTGGTTGCGATCGAAAATTTTCTCGCAGAATTCACAAATTAAATGCACGCGATGACTGTGTTCTTCAATCGCGAACACACTCTCCATGGGTTCAGAGTTTGAAATACACGCAGGATTAGGACAAGTAAACACACCTTTAATACAACTAGGCAATTTCGCAATAATTTTGCCGACAACTTCAAAATTCTCAATGATATTAATGGTAGCATCGGGTGCAAAAATCGTAATGTCATTAGCTTCGGCCGTGGTCAGTGCATAATCTTCAATCTTGATTAAATCCTTGACCTTCATGCACTTGCTAACCAGATTAAAACCGACGGTTATCGTCTTTTTTTTATCAAGCAACCGTAATAAATGAATGATGCGTAAGGTTTGCCCCGGGGTAATATGATCAATCACCGTGCCTTTTTGGATGGCAGAAACGGACAATGTTTTACTCATGATAGTGCCTTATTTAACAATAATGTTAACAATGCTTGCCGCACAAATACGCCGTTCGCAGCCTGTTCAAAATAATGCGCGTAAGGTGTGCTGTCCACACCCACATCAATTTCATTTACCCGCGGCAAAGGATGCATGATTTTTAAATTAGCTTTGGCATTCGTCAGCATCGCGGGAGTCAACACGTATTGTTTTTTAATTAATTGGTATTCTGCTTCACTAAAACGCTCTTGTTGAATCCGAGTCATGTATAAAACATCTACTTTTGGAATGACCTCCTCCAAGGAATGATGAAAGGAAAAACGCACGCCTTCCTTTTTTAAGGCATCACATAGCGTATCTGGCAAAGCAAGCGTATCCGGCGCGACCAAAAACAAACGCACATCAAATAACATACAGGCTTGGGCAAAGGAATGAATCGCGCGGCCGTATTTCAAATCACCCACCAGCGCAATCGACAAGCCATTCACGCGTTGCTGGCATTCCTGAATGGTGAATAAGTCAATCAAGGTTTGGGTGGGATGTTGATTGGCCCCATCACCAGCATTAATGACCGGTATTGTAGAAATATTAGCTGCGTAACGTGCCGCGCCTTCTTTAGGATGACGAATCACAATTAAATCAGCATAATTCATGATCATTTGGATCGTGTCATGCAATGTCTCACCTTTTTTGGTGGACAAATTCGTGGCTTCCGAAAATCCGATTACATTACCGCCTAAACGCAAAGTAGCCGATTCAAATGACAAACGAGTTCGCGTAGAAGGCTCAAAAAAACAATGCGCGATAATTTTATCTTGCAGCAATTTTTTCGCA
>CAYUYG010000153.1:0-4906 GCA_964449125.1 uncultured Coxiellaceae bacterium
TTTGCAGTTTTATCGAATGCTTCGCCAGCCGCATCATCCAGTGTATCGCCGATAATTTCGTACTGGCCTAGCCCCTGAACACTCACGAGCTCGGTATGACCACCCGACACTAATAAAGCTAAAAAAGGAAATTGAGGTGGCTCAGGTTCAAGAAACGGCGCCAGCAAATGCCCCTCAAGATGATGCACCCCCACCGCTGGCACACCCCAGCTAAAAGCCAAAGAACGGCCAACCGTCGCCCCGACCAATAAGGCGCCCACAAGGCCCGGACCTTTGGTGTAGGCTACCCCATCAATTTTAGAGTCTGCACCCACCTGCCCCAGTAATTCATGCACCATAGCGATGGTTTTTCGCACATGATCGCGAGAAGCGAGCTCGGGCACTACCCCGCCAAACTGAGCATGAATAGCCGTCTGGGTATAAATAGCATGCGCAAGCAGACCGCGGTCTGAATCATAAACCGCTATACCTGTTTCATCACACGACGTTTCGATGCCTAATACACGCATTTTCGCTAACTATTTGTTCTATAAAAGGCAGCCATTCTAACAAGACTTGGCGGATGCCCCAAGGAGAAAGACAGCTTTTAAGGTCTAAATACCCATCTAGTTTGTGCCTAACCCCTTCTATAATCCTTTGCATTTCTCGATTTCAGGCATTAGAATGTGCCCTTCTTGTGAAACCCATATCATATTTTAGGTAAAGGTGAATTAGTTAATGCCAACGGTACGTGTAAGAGACAATGAAAATTTTGAATTAAGCCTCCGCCGCTTCAAACGCCTTTGCGAAAAAGCAGGCATCTTGGCCGATTTAAGACGCCACGAATTCTACGAAAAACCGACCTGGAAGCGTAAACGCCGTAAGGCCGCTGCCAAAAAACGTTACCAAAAGAAGATCTTGCGTGAGCATATGGCAATGGAACGTGATCGTCAGCCAATTGGCACCGGTAAGAAAGAAGCTGCTTAAGCACCCTTTTTGTTGCGAGTAGATACCATGTCATCTCCAATCAAGGACAAGATTCTTGAAGATATGAAAACTGCCATGCGGGCTCATGAAAAAGAACGCCTGGCAACGATCCGTCTCATTTTAGCCGCCCTAAAACAGCGCGAAGTGGATGAACGCATCGTGTTATCAGATGAGCAAGTCTTGGCTACACTGAACAAAATGATCAAACAACGTCGTGATTCCATCACCCAATTTGAAGCTGGGAACCGTCCTGATTTGGCGCAAAAAGAAGCCGAAGAAGTGCGCGTGATTCAGCTCTATTTACCTGCCCAATTAAGCGAAACTGAAATCGTCGAAGCCGTGGCTGCAGCCATTGCTGAATCCGGCGCAGCGGGCGCAAAAGACATGGGCAAGGTCATGGGATTGTTGAAATCAAGGCTGCAAGGCAAAGCTGACATGACTCTAGTCAGCACAAAAGTAAAAGAACACTTGGCTGGATGACCATCTGGCCAATTCCAATCTTGGCACCCGTTTTCCTCCCCTTCTATCCATGAAGCCTCATTGTCATCGATGCTTGATGCAAAACCATTGATTAATTAAATTTGGCTGATATGTTTTCTGAAGATAAGTGCAAGAATGCATTCACAGGCAAATAAAACAGACTTAAGCACCACGATTTACAAAGTCAGCTAGAATAAGCAGGCACAGGTTTATGTTCCGTGACCTTGACCTTGTCCTGGCCCTCTCGGACTCGGACCCTTTGTCTTAAGACCGATAGCTTCTTCAGGTTGCGCTTTATCTTTTTTAGAGCTAAAAAAATCTCCTCTTAAATTTCTAAAAGATTTAGCGACCTTTTTTTCCTGCGATCTAGGTGAAGGTGTTTCCTGCGCTCTAGGTGAAGGTGTCACTTCTCCCGGCACATTTTCGCGGCTATCTTTTTTATACAGCCCCATCTTACCTAAAAATCTGCCGGATCGACTTCTAGTCAAATCACCTCTGGGTGAGGTGGCTGAGGGTGCGGATGTTGTTGTAGTGGTCGTCATCCTTGCTTTAGTATTCAGCTCAGATTTCTCCATGCTATTCACACCAATTTTCTCAAATCCATATTCCTTAATTTGAGCAGGATTCAACTGCAGATCCATGACTGCGCCTAGTTGACGATGGTCTTGGGATAATGTCTCACTCTGATTTGTATAAATATGTTTTAATGTTGCAGCCAATAAGCGACCAACATGGTCTTTATTGCCATTTTTGTTTAAATAAGCAATATATCGTTCCAATGCATTATCATACTTTTTAAATTTACTCTCTCTAACTTTTTCCATCAATTTTGCTTCTAGTGCTTCTGTCGTGTTCTTCAAAATATCAACGTATACTAAATCTGTAGAGGATTGCTTTTCTTCCTCTTGGACATCAGACAAGCCTGTTTCGTTTCCTTTTCTTAATTGCGCACCTTTTTCCCGATGCAATAATTCATTCAATTGGTTACCCTTTTGCGTTTTGAAAGCGCTAATGGTTGCGGCACCAATGTTTTCATCAATATCATCAATTTCTTCGCGCTGTTTAGGAAAAGACCCCATACTTGTCCGCATTAGTTGGCGAACATTTTGCATAAACTCCGCCAAGGATTCGTGATCGGCTTGTTCGACAGGACGCTGCATAAAAAGTGGCCTCTATTTTTCTCTTATTAGTAAGTATAATCGAGAATTTTTTTTCCACTTTTAGTCAAAAAAAACCCAGTAGTTACGATAAAGTAGAGGGTTACTATCGAATTAACCCTGGGTCTGTTTTAACTATTCCAGCTGCAACCAAACTGTAAGGCTGTTTTGTGAACATTCCACGTGAATTTATTGATTTATTACTAGCCAAAATCGACATTGTTGATTTCATCAATCAACAATTGCCGCTGCGTAAAAAATCCGGTAGTAATTATTTCGCACGTTGTCCTTTTCATAATGAAAAAAGTGCTTCTTTTTCGGTCAGCCAGCCCAAACAGTTTTATTATTGTTTTGGCTGCGGGGCACACGGCAATGCCATTGATTTTGTTATGCAGCAAGACCGCCTGAATTTTCCTGAAGCCGTTGAAACCCTGGCAAGACATGCTGGGATGGAAGTGCCAAAAACAGCATTGGCAGTAAAAAAAGAAGAATCACTGCATGATCTGTTTGATTTAATGACCCAAGTTGCCGCCTGCTATTACGAGCACATGCGCAAATCGACCCGTGCCATTAATTACCTCAAAAACCGCGGCATTTCTGGCGGTATTGCGAAACAATTTACGCTAGGCTATGCGCCCTCCGCCTGGAGCACAATACTTGATCAATTTGGCAGGACTGAAGCAACGCAAAAAAAATTACTCGATACCGGTCTTATTATCAAAAAAACGGAAGCAGGTTATTACGATCGCTTTCGCGATCGCATCATGTTTCCAATTTATGATTATCGCGGCAGAATTATCGGCTTCGGCGGCCGGATAATTGACCAGGGTGAGCCTAAATACCTCAATTCACCGGAAACCGTACTCTTTCAAAAAGGCCATGAATTATATGGCTTGTATCAAGCACTGAAAGCTAATCGCAAACTGGAACGGGTACTCATTGTGGAAGGCTACATGGATGTCATCGCCCTGTTTCAGCAAGGCATCACTTATGCCGTAGCAACACTCGGCACCGCCACCAGCGCCCATCATATAGAACGCTTAGTCCGTTATACCAACGATATTATTTTTTGTTTTGATGGCGATCAGGCTGGGCGCACGGCTGCTTGGCGCGCATTGCAAGTCACGCTGCCACTGATGCAAGATGATTTACAAATTCGCTTCTTATTTTTGCCAGACGGAGAAGACCCTGATTCGCTGGTGCGCAAAGAAGGCCAGCAAAACTTTGAGCACCGCTTGATTAATGCCATGCCGCTCTCGGATTTTTTTCTGCAAACCTTAAGCCAACAATGTGACATGAATACGCTGGAAGGTCGCGCCCGTTTTGCTGCGTCCGCCTTAGGGTTCATTAAACAATTACCTACTGGCATTTTTCAAGGCATGTTAGTACAGGCGCTGGCGCAACACGCTCGCATGTCTGTTAATGAGCTTAAACAACAATTGGGCATGCCTATCACCGACAACCAGGCTCCCGTCACGACCAATGTCGAACCCTCAAAAACTAAAATGCCAACCCCGATGAAATTGGCCCTGGGTTTATTAGTTCAGCAACCTCAGCTGGCTTTATTAATTGAAGAACCGCTCCCGCCGCTCAATTTGCCGGGGGAAGTTATTTTAAAACAGTTAATAGAACTCATTAAAAACAGTCCAGATCTCACTACCGGCAGCTTACTTGAACATTGGCGCGGGAACGCGGATGAAGGGTTGATTGCAAAGCTGGCTTTATGGGAACATAACGTCCCGCAAATGGGAACACAAAATGAGTTTCTCGGCGCCATCCATCAATTGCGGGCCCTAACTTACGAACAGGAAATTGAACGATTATTGGCCAAAGGCGCACGCGCGGGCTTAACCGATGATGAAAAGCTTGAGCTCACCCTCTGGATCGGCAAAAAGAAGCGATTAGCTAACTGAAGAATGACTTTTTTATCAGAATAGTAGATAATTAATGATTTGTTCAGATTGATTTATACTTAAATTTCGTAAAATCCACTCAGACAGCAGGTACAGGTATCTATGGAACAAGATTCGCAGAAAGAATCCCAAAAATCACGCCTTAAAGAGCTCATTACCCGGGGTAAAGAGCAGGGTTATTTGACTTATGCTGAGGTCAATGACCATTTACCGGCTGATATTACTGATCCAGAACAAATTGAAGATATCATCAGCATGATAAATGACATGGGTATCCGTGTCTCCGAAGATGCGCCTGAAATGGAAGAATTGCTGCTCAGCGAAAATGAAGCAGCCGAAGATGAAGTCGCAGCCGAAGAAGTCGCCAATGCACTTGCTGTGGTCGACGGC
>CAYUYG010000154.1:0-4886 GCA_964449125.1 uncultured Coxiellaceae bacterium
AGGGCGTGCCAACTCATTACTGATTGCCGGACAACCCCAACTTCTCCCTGCTTGTCCATATTTTCGTATAGTAGCAGCATTCGCATACCACGCACCATGAATGACGATATCACGTTGATACGCATTATCATTCACTCCGCGTTCCAATCCTCTCAGTCGCAATGAGTAACCATTACCACCAAAATACGGTTCAGCGGTCACGAATACACCAAGGCTGGATTTTAAACTGCCGGGACGATTGGAAAAAGATGTCGCGTTAACACCACCACTGTTTTTGCCATGTGTAACCCAAGTGTTATACAGTTCGCGGTTTTTATTTACATCAAATACCCAAAGACGTTTTTCATAGGAAGTTTTGGAGAAATCAATCACGGTTAAGTAGGGTTTACTTACTCTACCCTGTCTTTTTGCATTTAAATAAGCAGTTAAGCTTAAACGTAATACCTTTTCATTTATATTACCGGCTTGGGTTTTCAAAATACTGGTTTCTTTGTTAATCCAGTTATTTGTACCAAAAGCTTCATTATTGGAACGGGACGCTAAAAACGAGAAAGGATTAGCCATTGCTACCGTACTGCAGACAGCTGAGAACAAAAATAATCCGCCTAATAATTTTTTCATAAGTACCACGCAAAGTGTTAGGTTAAACGTAAGCCGTTGTTTTTTGAGCAATCTAGAATCGGGGGTTTTATTTTTAAACAATTCTGGCGCGAATGTCAAATCTAGCCTCGCTCGGTTCTCCTGTGGCGGACCTTTTTGAAACCCGGTATAGTCTGCGTTGCTTTAGCTCACAATATTACTAAATAAATGAAAAAAAAGAGGAGTTAAGATGAAAAAAATCGTCCTGATCGGCGGATTAGCAATGTCTTTTTTGGTATTAGCAGGCTGTGCTAAAAATACACAAGAACAATCCACAGCGGATGTTTCTGCTAAAGCGGCTGTTGCTCATGATTATAAAGGCGAAGTGAGAAGCAAGAAATAGTGATTTGATTTTAAACAGCTGCCAAGCGACAATAGCTGCTTGGCAGTTTTTGGAGCGATTAAAAATGAAACAATCAGATAAAATCCGTGTAGCAGTCCTTTATGGTGGACGTTCTGCTGAACATGAAGTTTCATTACAATCCGCTTCAAACGTTATTCAATATCTGGATCCCGACTTGTTTGAAATTATTCCGATCGGTATTGATAAGCAAGGCAGTTGGTTTTTAGGTAAAGACGTGTTCGTTAAAAGCATCGAACATAAAAAAGTTTCGCAATTGCAAGACAGTACGTCCACCTGGTTTACGCCAGAATGGGTGGGCAAACCTATCGCCAAACATCAAATTAAAGAATTAATCGTATCGCAAACCTCAGAACGGTTTTTTGATGTGGTGTTTCCAGTTATGCACGGTACCTTGTGTGAAGACGGAACCTTGCAGGGTTTGTTGGAACTGGCGGACCTTCCGTATGTAGGTTGTGGTGTATTGGCTTCGGCCGTTGGCATGGATAAAGATATTTCTAAACGTCTGGCACTGCATGCTGGTATTAATGTTGCTCCTTTCATTGTTATTAAACGCGATCAATGGGAACACCATGCAGCAGATTTTTCTCGATTAGTCGACGAAAAACTTTCTTACCCCGTTTTTGTCAAACCTGCTAATGCGGGTTCAAGTATTGGTATCACGAAAGTTAAAGCAGCTGAACACTTAGGGGCAGCCGTTCTCGAAGCACTCAAATTCGATAATAAAATTATTATTGAAAAAGGTTTGAATGTGCATGAACTGGAAATTGCCGTATTAGAATCTCTCGAACCAAATGCAGATCCAATAGTGAGTGTGGTGGGTGAAATAAAACCCAGCCATGAATTTTATTCTTATGATGCAAAATATGTTGATGAACATGGCGCTGAATTATTAATTCCCGCTGCCGTTAACGATACAGTGAAAGCACAAGCACAGCGTGTCGCTAAAGAAATATTTCAAGTGCTGGAGTGTGAAGGCATGGCACGTGTCGATTTATTTTTAAATAAAGACACGCAGCAAATATTTTTTAATGAGATTAATACGATTCCCGGTTTTACCCAAATTAGCATGTATCCAAAATTGATGGATGCATCCGGTATCTCATATTCGGCATTGTTGACACACTTGGTTCAGCTTGCCATTAAAAGACATAAAAATAAAAGTCGGTTGTCGCGTAATTACGCCGATTAATTATGCTTATTGTTACTGAACTGTTTTGTGCTGATGCATAAAGCCATTCATTATTCATAATAAAAATACTCACGGAAAAAAACACCAGGATTGCTTTGAACAACTGCGGTCAACTCAGATGACGCGATGGGCTAGAAGTTTTTTGTTTATAAGTATGTCGTTGTTAATTTTGCCGTGCGCCGAGGCAAAAGGACCACTCACGCTTTCTTTACATGAAGCTATTTTTCTCGCAGTCCATAGCAACCCTAATGTCCAGGTTTCAAAATTAAATTTTGAAGCGCAAAAATTTAATTCATACGTGCAGCAATGGCAATTTGCGCCACATTATGCTTTGCAAGCCTCAGTAAATGCGGGCAACGGCCCAAATTCAAATAGCATATCGCTTCAACCCGGCGTTTCATTGCTAACACCAATCGGTACACAATTATCACTTACTTCAAACAATCAAGCAGGGCAACAATCTAATATTGGATTGTCTTTTCAAGTTATGCAACCTTTGATGCGCGGTTTTGGTAAGGCCATCGTAGAAACCGCACTCAATAATGCGAAAGACAGTGAAGTGATTGCGCGTCTTAATGTGGAAGGAACATTGCGTAGTACGGTTTCAGCCGTCATCAATGCTTACCTGGATGTCGTGTCTGCTGCGCGTACTATCAGTATCGATCAAGACGCAGTGACGCGCGCCGAAAAATCGGTTGAGCAAACCAAGTTATTTATTCAAGCCGGCCATAAAGCTGGTAATGAATTAGTGACGGTACAAGCCAACGTGGCAATGGCAAAAAGCCAATTAGAAAATGATAAAAATGCGCTTGCGCAAGCCCAATATGCATTATTGACTGCAATTGGTGTTGATCCTAATACGGATGTTAAATTTACTAGTCTGGATGTGCCAGCCTTAATTAGCAAATATCATTTACCTTTACTACCTCGCGTAAAAAAAATGGTGTTGGACAATGATGTGCAATATCAGGTTGATCAAATTACCTTGCACGGTTCAACCACGCGCTCTTTATTGGTGGCAGAAGATAATTCACGCTGGCAATTAAATTTAACAGCCAATGCCAGTGTTGGTAATAATGGTCGAGGTGGTTTTAATAATGTCTTTAACAGCCGTAATCAAAATGAGAATGTCGGTTTAACTTTACAAATTCCAATTAATGATCAGTTCATCAAGCAAGCTGTCATGAATGCAAAAATTGCCTTGCAGGAAGCTGAGTTAGGGTTGAAGCAAGAAAAATGGAATAAAGAAACGGGCGCGATTAATGGCTGGAATTTAGTAAGCAGTGCTGAGCGAGCGCTGAGCTACGCCAAAGATGCTGAAAAATTACAGGAAAAAACGTATCAAGTCAGTTATCAAAAATATTTGCACGGTCTCATTGACAGTCTTGAACTACAGTCTGCGCAATTGCAATTGATTCAGGCACAGCAGACATTATTGGGTGCGCAGATTAGTTATATAAAATCATTGGTCAATCTGGATTTATTAACGGGCAATACCTTAAAAACCTGGGATATTTTAGTGAGGGTATGATGAGATTCATTCGACTAGCAATGTTTTTAACCGGTCTTTTCTTGCTGACAAGTTGCTCGCAGGAACAAAAAGGTAGCGCTCAGAAAAACAATATTATCAACATCAATCCTAATTCCTTTTCGAATTCATTATTTTATTCGGGCATTATCCAGCCGCTGCGTACCGTGGTTATCACGAGTCCAACGGATGGCACGATCGTGGATATGCCATTTCAATACGGTGAGGAAGTCAAAAATAATCAACTTTTGTTTATGGTGTCCTCTGCCAAATTTGTCACGGAATATAAAACAGCACTGATGCAATATATCAAAGCGAAAAGCGATTTTAACAGTGCTCAGAGTCAATTGACTGAATCCGAATTTTTACATAAAAACCAATTGATCTCGGATGATGATTTTAAAATGAAGCAATCCAATTACTATGCCGCGCAATTAGCTTTGCTGCAGGCTAAAGATGGTTTAGAAATTTTATTGCAACAACTGGCTATTAAAGGTGTGGATTTGTATAAACTCACCATTGCTGATATCGATAAAATTAATCAGGCCATGCATTTGCAAATCAGTTCAGAAAATTTACGCATCCTATCACCGACTAATGGCATTATTCTGGCTGCGAGTAAAAGCGAGGAAGAAAATAAAAAAATTACTAAAGGTGATGTAGTCAAACAAGGTGATGTGCTTGCTGTCATCGGTGATATGAGTGGCGTCAGTGTGCGGTTTAAAGTCAATGAATTAACCGTCAACCAACTTAAAGTTGGTCAGAAAGTTAAAATAACCGGACTGGCTTTTCCAAACGATGTTTTGCAGGGTGAAATCAAACGCGTAGATAGGCAAGGCGAATCATCCAGTGGTGGCTTGCCTACCTTTAGTGCGGAAGTGCAGGCTTATAAATTAACGCAGGCTCAACAAGAAACCATTCATGTCGGCATGAGTGCAAAAATTGAAATCGATATTAATGAACAACCACAAATATTAATACCCATTGCCGCGGTAAAAGAACAAAACGGTTTGTCTTATGTGCGTCTGTATAATGAAAAAAATAAAAGTACCCGAGACGTTCAGGTTAAAACAGGTAAGACGACACTGGATTCCGTCGTTGTTTTATCGGGATTAAAAGCTGGAGATAAAATTCTTGCCGCTAATTGAACTGCTGAATGTCAGCAA
>CAYUYG010000155.1:0-4857 GCA_964449125.1 uncultured Coxiellaceae bacterium
TCGTTACGGGCTGGGAATTGGTCGCCTCGCGGGGTACTGCTCTTAGGACTTGGTGGGCTTAGGCCAGGATTAGCTTTACTCGGGACAAAATCGCCAAATAAGCGCACGCTTTTACGATATTCGTTTTCCCTCTTCTTCACTGTTTTTCGAGGACTGATTTTATCTTTGCTTACCTCTTGATGATTCAAATCCCGGCTACTCAGCGTTCTGGAAAATACCATAAAGACACTGCTTTTGGCGTTTTCTGCTTTAACTTTAATCACCTTAACTTTGCGCTTTTGATTCAATGGTATTACCGGAGAGGGGGGGGCCATGGGGGTTTCTAATTGTTTCACTTGCACTTTGTCTTGTTTATGCTGTTTTTTTGCTTTTTTTTGTTTTTTCAATTCATCTCTTTGTGCTTTTCGTTCAGCTTTTTTTTCTTTTTTGTCCTTGGCTTGTTCTACACGTAATTGCTTAACCGTGGTACGAATTTCTTTTTTAAATGCCTGGCATAATTCTTTGTCTTTAGTGACGGCAGCTTTCATGGTGGCCGACGTATGCGGATTCGTTGCTGCTTTCAGCATTTTAATATAACGAACCAACGCCTTGTCCATCAAACTGCCAGCAAGAATACGCTGGCATAATGCATGCAAAACCTTTTGGATGAGCTCAACATGAGTTTTGCAAGCTAAGTATATATCCAGCAAAGGCGGCAATTTTTCGAGCTCTTCCTTCATTACGGCAGATATATATATTTTTTCCGCTAACTCATTACCTAATAACATTCTGAATTTATCGATTATTCGGAAATTAGAAAGTTGTTGTAAGAAATTACCTTCAACTTTCAACCAGAAAATTTGATGCGCATCACCTTTGAATAAACTTTTTCGAACGATACGGAAAAACTCCAACACGCCATTGTCATTCCAGGCACGCGTCATTTCAGCATTAAAAGTACATAAATCGGTAAATAAATGAAAAGCATACGCACGTTTTAAAATTAATAATTGGGCATCAAATTTTTTTAAGGCAGTGGCATCTTCTGGTTGAATCTTTAAACGTAGTTGATCGATATCCTCAGCAATAAGTTCTTCTAACTTATTTTCAAGTCGCATTAAAAGATCTTCGAGAGCATTGTTAATAGGCACTTCTATGCCTTGAGTGATGACCAACAGTTGATCTAATTTTTCCTTCCATTGCCGGTTAAATTCATCTCTATCTGTTGCGGACATGGCTGCCAATATCGATGATCTGTCATCAAACGGTCTGACTTCAAGCCATTTTGAAAATATCGCAGAAAAATCTTGATACAATGGAAATTCTTTTGAGCTCGTCATCACCTGAGCTTGAATAAAATTAACTAATACCGATCGACTTTCCATGACCCAACCCCTCGCAAATTATTATTATTTTATATAGTTTAAAGCTTGTTCAATCACTTCAATGCCTGCACCTGTTTTGGAACCTTGTACACTTAAATGCCTGCGCCAAGCTGATGCACCGGGTAAGCCATGAAAAAGGCCGAATAAATGCCGAGTAATGCAATGTAACTTTAATCCTAAGTCTAATTGTTTGCAAACATAAGGCAATAAAGCCTGGACCACCTCATGCCGATTAAGCAAAACGGTATTAGGAAAATACCGTGCTTGGAGAGTGGCTAAAAAATAAGGATTAGAATACGCCTCACGTCCGATCATGACGCCATCTACAGAGGACAATTCATTTTCAATTGAATCAAGCGTTTTAATGCCACCGTTTAAAATAATCGTTAAATGCGGAAAATCCTGCTTAATTTGGCGTACTACTTCATAGCGTAAAGGAGGTACTTCACGATTTTGCTTTGGACTTAACCCGGACAACCATGCTTTACGCGCATGAATAATAAATGTACGACACCCACCAGCGGCAACGGTTTTAATATAATTGGTTAAAGACTCGTAACTATCGTATTGATCAACCCCAATTCGACATTTTACAGTGACCGGAATAGTGACAGCTGCTTGCATGGCAGCAATACAATCCGCAACCAGTTGCGGTTCCAGCATCAGACAAGCACCAAACCGCCCTGAACTGACGCGGGGGCTCGGACAACCCGTATTTAAATTAATTTCATCATAGCCAAATTCTTCACCCAGTTTCGCACAATGAGCGAGCTGGTTAGGATCGGAGCCACCCAATTGCAATGCGACGTACTTTTCACGCGTATCAAAACCCAGTAAATATTGCACATCACCGTGGATGAGTGCATGAGTCGTAATCATTTCGGTATAGAGTTGAATATCGGGCGCGATAAGACGCAGAAAATAGCGATCATGCCGATCAGTCCAATCCATCATGGGAGCGACAGAAATAATCGGCGGCATCACTTACACCAATTCTTCGGCTAATCCATGCGTGGGCAATACAGTACTCCATTGCTTGCAGCTCGGGCATTGCCAGTGCAATGATTTCCCAGAAAAACCGCAAGAACTGCATTGATAATCAGGTTTGTCAGAGAGCAACTTTTTCATCAAATTTTGCAGAATATATAAATCTTCTTTCGCTTGACCCTCGGCGCTGGAAATATAGAGATTGATAAATAAAAATAAGCCACGCAATGATGGGTAGCGGCGCACATAGTCAGCAACAAACGTGGCTGCCACTTTATCACCTTTCCACTGACGCAGACGTTCAGCCAAAATCAGCACGACGGGTACACGCGGGTATTCATCCAGTAAACTTTTCAAATAAACGACGAGCTTATCTTCTTCATTTAATTTTTCATAACAAGAAGCCATTAACTCAATTGCTTCAGACAAATAATCTGGATTTTGATCCTTGATACGCTTTAAACTTTTTAACGCAGTCTTATACTCTTCACGCGCCATTAATACTTTTGCGTGCAACAAACTTGCGCGCACACAAGATTTATCGGCGGAAAAAGCCTTGTCTACATAGTTCATGGCAGCATCATGGTCAGTCTTAGAAAAAGCAGCCTCGGCCAACTCACAGTAATAGTGGGCAATGACTGGACGCATGTTTTGTCCAATGACCGCTTCATATTTAATGGCTGTTTGCGCGGCATTTTCCCAATCTTTTTCCTGCTGATAAATATCCAGCAATGTTTTTAATGCTTGCGAAGAATAGGACTTGGTACTTACTAACTCGAGAAAAATCCGTTCAGCGCGGTCTAACATGCCCGCGCTCAGATAGTCATGACCCAACTCAAACAAAGACTGCTCACGATAAAGGCGTTCCAGCTGTGGGCGCGCAATTAGATTTTGATGGATACGAATCGCACGATCGACTTCACCGCGACGACGAAACAGTTTGCCGACCGCAAGATGGGTTTCCACCGTATCACTGTCTACTTCCAGCATTTTAATAAAAATATCGACAGCCTTGTCAGTTTCTTCATTCAATAGAAAATTCAAGCCAATCAGGTAATCACGCGGCAACATGGTTTTACGCGAGGGTTCCTGCGTAGGGCGCGCGCGATAGCCGAGAACCCAAGCTATTCCAATGCAAAGAAGAAAAAGTAATATCCATACTATCTTCATCAAACTTTATCCTGTAACGGAATGGCGCGTAAGTTTTCAATTTCCTTCTCTGCCAAACCCAAACGTTGACGTAAACGATAATTGTGAATTTTGGCTTTGATCAACAACCAAAAACCCACGACCATACCAATCAAACAACCTAGGGCAAAAACAAGTACCAGCAATAACGACAAAGGCAATGAACTTTGATCAAAATAATAATTAATCGTGACAGATTCTGAGTTCAGCGTTGCAAACGTTATGCCAAACACAACGATCACTAACAAAAAAAAATAACTGATAATACGCACAAACAGACTCCTAGGTTTCTATTACCTTCAGCCCACCCATGTACGATTGCAATGCTTTAGGAATATGTATCCTGCCAAGTTCATCCTGATAATTTTCCAAAATGGCAATTAACGTTCTTCCTACTGCTAACCCCGAACCATTCAGAGTATGCACCAGTTCAATCTTACCCGCTTCATCGCGCCAACGCGCTTTCATGCGTCTTGCCTGGAAACTCTCCGTATTACTGCAAGAAGAAATTTCACGGTAACGCTGCTGCCCGGGCAACCAAACTTCAATATCATACGTTTTAGCAGCCGTAAATCCAATGTCGCCCGTGCATAAGGCCACGACCCGATAAGGGAGCTCAAGGCGCTGCAATACTGTTTCAGCGTGCCTGATTAAGTCTTCCAATGCTTCGTATGACTTTTCTGGACGCACAATATGCACTAATTCTACTTTATCAAACTGGTGTTGGCGCAGCATACCACGTACGTCTTTACCATAAGAACCCGCTTCACTGCGAAAACAAGTACTAAGGCAAGCATATTTAATCGGTAAGCGAGCCGCTTCTACAATCTCATCGCTTACTGTATTAGTCACCGGTACTTCAGAAGTGGGAATGAGATATTGACGCGCGGTTTCACCTTGCGTTGCAAATAAATCTTCTTCAGCCTTAGGCAATTGCCCGGTGCCGAATAAACTTTCTTTATTTACAATGAAGGGTACCGCAATTTCCTGATAGCCGTGTTCAGTCGTGTGTAAATCCAGCATGAATTGACCCAGTGCTCGTTGTAAGCGCGCGAGTGGACCGCGTAACACAACAAATCGCGCACCGGATAACTTCGCGCCGGTTTCAAAATCCATCCAACCATTCGCCGCACCTAATTCGACATGATCTTTCGGTGTAAACGAAAATTGTTTCGGCTCACCCCATTTACGAATTTCCTGGTTGTCTTCTTCACTTTTACCAACCGGAACCGACTCATGGGTAATATTCGGAATGCGGGCGAGAAAATCATCCAACTCCGTTTGAACCTTAGCAAAATTCTCTTCTGTCACTTTCAAA
>CAYUYG010000156.1:0-392 GCA_964449125.1 uncultured Coxiellaceae bacterium
GGCAAGCCATGTTACAAATGGGGCTAAAATGTTAAGCCGCAAAAAGCGCAAGCATAAATACTCAATTTCCCATTTTAACTGCCAGATGCCCAAACGATTAGCAAGTGGCGCATGCACTTCCAAGGTTTCTTGAGCGAGTTTATGCTGCTCATCCACAGCAAGTTGTTTGGCCTGGCGCAACTGCCATAAACGTTCGGATAAAACAACTAAGACAGCGCGAACGTCGGTCACCATCGCCAGCAATAACTTACGTAAATTTTCTGCATGATGCGCACCGCGGATTTTCTTTTGCTGAAAACTACCTAGGGATTGCATCCGTACAACATTTTGCAATAATTTATGACAACCCATCCCAAATTGATCCAGGATAGTGTCGAAGTCTGTCACATCAA
>CAYUYG010000156.1:402-4822 GCA_964449125.1 uncultured Coxiellaceae bacterium
GGGCTGGATAAATAATCGAGGCTGCCAATGTCTCATTATCAAGTCCAAGACTTAGCAAAATATCAGCGACACTCAAGCCGTTTTCCAGCAATTGCGGTGACTTATCTCCGTAAAAATCAATGGCAGCTTGCAACAACGTAGCATCTTGATGACCACGCATTGCTAGAACTTGTTCGACCCATTCCTTTGGTATGAGAGCATGACGGCGTTTTTTCATATTCTTTAGTTAGATGACCGTGAGTGTAGTTAATTATACCATGTCGGCCTTAAATGACATTATCAACAAGTACCTGATAATTCGTTAAATTTGTATTTATAACAACCATTAAAAGCAAAGAAACTACTACAAAATGCCTATCCTCGTGTATAATCGGCAAAATTTCGGAGATTAATATGAGCCCACACGGCCGCTTCCCGCAAACTCGTTTACGCCGCTTGCGTCACAATCCGGCGCTGCGTGAATTGATCAAAGAAAACCATCTCAGCGTCGAACACCTGGTGCTGCCATTGTTTATTCATCACGGCCAAAACATTAAAAAACCCATTACATCGATGCCAGGGCATGCTCAACTCAGTATCGATCAACTGGCCGAAGAAGCACGGGCTATTGTCGCACTCGGCATTAAAAGTGTTATTTTATTTGGCATTCCTGCACAAAAAGATGAGCTAGGTTCTGATTCCTATAGTGATCACGGCATTATTCAGTCAGCCATTCCTGTGCTTAAACAAGCCGCCCCTGAATTATTAATTATGACTGATGTGTGTTTTTGCGAATACACTGATCATGGTCATTGTGGCATCATCACACAAATAGGGGAACGTGATGATATTGATAACGATAAAACGCTGGCCTTACTGGCCAAACAAGCCGTCAGTCACGCCAAAGCCGGTGCGGATATTATTGCGCCAAGCGGGATGATCGATGGAATGGTTTCGACAATCCGTCAAGCTTTAGATGCGGAAAATTTTCAGCATATTCCTATTCTCAGTTATTCAGCAAAATATGCATCCGCCATGTACGGCCCTTTTCGTGATGCAGCAGGGGGAGCGCCACAATTTGGTGATCGCCGCACACTCCAAATGCAAATTGCCAACACACATGAGGCCACACGCGAATGTGGCTTGGATATCGCCGAAGGTGCTGATATGTTAATGGTTAAACCTGCACATACTTATTTGGATGTAATAGCACGGGTTAAACAGCTTTATCCTGCCTTACCGCTTGCGGCGTACCACACCAGCGGCGAATACGCCATGTTAAAGGCAGCAGCAGAAAAAGGTTGGCTAGAAGAGCGTAGTGCCGCACTGGAAGTATTACTATCCATTCGTCGCGCAGGCGCAGATTTGATCATTACGTATTTTGCTAAAGAGGCAGCTGAGTGGCTGAGCTAAAATAATTAGTTATATAAAACAGGTTGTTTTTAGAACTTTTAACTTACTTACTTTTTTTGAGCGAACTTGTTTTTTCGCTTTGGCTTGTAACTCTTTGCTGCGATTGCTGATTTTCACCCTGATTCTTCCGAGGCGTATCTCTAGGTGATTCTTCTACCGCCTTCCTCTCAAAAAAGCGGGCGCGCTCTTGGGCAATCCCCTTTGGCGACTCAATCCCTGGCTTGGGATCTGGTTTCGTGTGAGCAGTGGCGCTCGAAAAAACATTCATTCGACGTCTAATTTCAGGTTGTGGTTGACGTACACTTCCTACGTCATTTTCAACTTGTTTCGATGAATTAGCCTCTAACTTAGCGCTCCTACTCGGACTAGAAGTGTGTTTAGCTTTTTTTCCAATTGGTTCAATTTTAGGGTGAACTTGCTGAGCAGTATCCTTTGAGGATGCTCTAAGTTCCTCTGAAGGTTTATAAGATTTCAGCGATTTTGCCTTCTTATCGCCCTTATGTTGTTCCGATTTTTTTAGTTCATTGTGTTTTGGAATCTTTGGCTTTTCTTTTTCCATTCCTGGATGATAATCACTCTCTAATATCGCTCCTTTAGGATCGGGGTCAGTGGTATAGATTTTTTTCATTGCTATCGTTCTTTTTAGCTCGTCTGCTTCTGCTATCATTTGTTGTTTTTCTACAATGGCAGCCGCAATGACATGCTGATATTGTTTTCTTGCGCTCTGCGACAATCCCACTAAAACATGGAGATCATTATGAGTCAAAGCCTTAGTTATTGCTTGCATCCACTCGCGTACTGTTTCTCTTGATATGCCACCTGCTTGGTTCATGATCAAATCATGCGTTATGAACAATCCAAAAACATCTTGCTTTCCTAAGAAACTCTCTCGTTCTGATTTATCCAAGAATAAAAGCTCTTCGCCTTCACCCAATCTCTTGGCCATAATCAATTTGGTAATTTCTGCAAGCTGCAATCTACTATCTTGCGTATTCATTTTTAATAAATTAAGGCGCATTTGCATGAGCTGTAAAGTTGAAAGATTATTTATAAATACTTCCCTTTGCTTTGCAGTATGTAGCTCATCATCTTGTACAAAACTGGCATCATAAAATGCTGAGCTATCCTGCTCATCGTCGGAAGACGAAGAAGAAGTAGAAGATAATTCCAGCTCATCATCCGAGAAAAGCTTAAGATTTTTTCTTGTTTTTGGCTTTCGCAATAATGTTTTATAAAGATGGAAAGTACTTAATGAACCTGAACTTTCTCTATGACGATTTTTATCGCTTTGTAAAGCGTTAGTACTGGCACCAACTTTTTCCTTACCCTTATCTTCACTCAAATTTCTTCTTCGAAAAGGACTGCCACTTCCTCTTTTTTCCGACCTGGGACTCGACTTTTTATTCTCTTTTTTATCTTTGCGCTCTCGCATGTGTGCTCTCCGAGGTGAGCTTATACTTATATAATTAATCATGACGCTATATATTTAAGTATATAGCAAGAAAATGCATTTACCTGCTTAGTAAGGCTATGAATTCAAAGAGGATGTAATTGTTAAACCAACCAGGCACACATTGCAACTGACGATTATCTAAGATCCTGCCTATTTGTACGCCGGACCGCTTATAGTTCGCTTGTATAACCATGATATCTGGACCTGCACCGACATACGTTGTCGTCACAGTGACCTTCAGTAGCTGTGTATTTGCAAGATGAGCAAAGAAACTAGACTGTGTTAAAGGTTAGCTAACGGAACGCAGCACTGAAAGTATTATTATCTCAGCGCGCAGGCGCAGATTGATTATTACGTATTTTGCTAAAGATCCAGCCCAATGGTTGAGCACAGATCGATAACTCAAGACGATATAAAAAGGCCGCTATAAGCGAAGCGGCCTTTTTTTAACTTTTACTTTCCTTACTACCTTTTCGCGGAGAATTTGTAGTTGGAATATCCTCTCTCGATATTTGTCCGCTTGATCTTGTTTCTCCTCGAGGAGTATTAGCTCGCGATGAAGTCGATTTTTCTTTGTTGTCTTGGGCATTCCATATACTCGTACCTGGTAGGGTAACGCTCTTGCGTGTTGGAATAATCGAAGACGACGAAAAAGATTCGGCACGCTGTTTGAGCCTAGATTCCTCTCGCGAATCAGTACGAGGTTTAATCCAAGATCCTTCTCGCGAGCGGTATACTTCTTCTTTCGCTCCACTGCCTTGTTTTGACAAATTTAAGCTAAAACGCGGCCTAATTTCGCTTCCACCTCGTCTAACACTTGGTCCCGCTTGTGCCTTCGGTTGATGAAGTCTTTCAGATGAGGAATGTGGCTTAGTACTTTGCTCCGTTTGTTTTTTCGAATGAAGATTTTTTTCAGGTTTCTTAGCTCTTTGTTCTTCTTGCTCTAATTGTTTACGATAGGTAGCAATATGCTGAGAAGAAGTCTCTCTGTTTAGCGAAAATTTCCTCAAATCATCCAAATTTCGAACCGACTGTGATTGTCGTTTTTCTTTATTATTTTTTCTTTTCTGAGCTTTCTCCCTAGCAAGATCCAATTTCATTGTCGCGCTTTCTTTTTCCTTCCCCTTCCCTTCGTCCTTTTTCTTTTCTGTTTCCATACCGGGATAATAATCGCTCTCTGAAATCGCTCCTTGGGGAGTTTTTTCGGTGCTATACAACATTTTTTTTGTTTTTTGCTCAGCGTTCTTCCTTTTTTGTTCAGCGGCTTCAGCTAATATTTGTTTCTTTACCGCTATGGCATCTGCTATAACAGGCCGATATTGTGGATACGCTCTCCTCGATAAATCAATCAAGCCACTGAGATCATTTTTAGTCAAAGTACGGATTATCGCATCCATCCACTGTTGTCGCATTTCGCTCGAAAGGCCTGCTTGATTCCTTATCAAATCGTGAACAATGAATAAACCAAAAATATCTTGATTATTTAAGAATGCTTCGCGTTCAAGTGTACTTAAAAATAAAAGTTCCTCGCCTTCATGCAATCTCTCATCCCTAATCAATTTAGTAATATCTTTA
>CAYUYG010000157.1:0-4817 GCA_964449125.1 uncultured Coxiellaceae bacterium
CATAACGATAAAGATCAAGCGTTGCAGGAATCACGGTGTCATTACCCTGATCTTCTGCGGTACGAATTTGATCCAGGGTGCCACCAAAATCCATGTTACGCATATCGTTGAAATTGGATAAAGAGGTTTCGTCTATATCCAGCACGATGGCCAATTTACTGTCTTTTGCTGCCTGTGTAACGCGGGTTTTGAGATAAGCCAGTGCTTCTCCCATGGTGGCGCTGATGTCTTTTTCATAAGCGCCCGAGTCATGATATTGCAGCAAGGTTTGCTTGGTTTGATGCAAGTTAACCGGTTCATTGGCAAAAACATACGAAGCTGGTGCTAGTGCTAAAGTAACCAGTATTAATAATTTTCGCATGGCTTATTCTTCGTTTTCCGGATTAACGGCTTTGTTTTCAACGACTTCAGTTTTTTCAGTTGGTTCGTAAATTTCAGCGACCACTTCTTCCTGACGATCAAAATCAGTATGGCCTTCTGCAATTTCACGCAGCGCAACCACGGTTGCCTTGTCATTGTCCCATTCCACTCGAGGCTCTTTGCCACGCATTAGTTGACGGGCTCGTTTGGCTGCAATGATGACTAATTCAAAACGATTTTTTACATTTTTTAAACAATCTTCGACGGTCACTCTCGCCATGTCTAATACCTGCTCTCAAGTGATAAGTTTGGACGTAATAATACAGTAAATACGGGGTAGATAAAACAAAAAGCGAGGCTTTCGACCTCGCTTTTATTGAGCGATGTTTCAAAAAATAAGCTTAAGCAACGCCTTTACGCAATGGAACGTAGATGTCAGCTGGGTAGTCATACGCTGCACCATCGGCCATATCAACACCAGCGCCAAGCACGCCGCCGAATATCGCGTTACCAAAGGCCATGGCTTTGGTTTTGGAGGTCACTGCTTTGAAACTGGTTTTGTAGCCGCGTTTTTCGCAGTTTACTCTGAGATCGCCAAAGCTGCGATGGACAGTAACGGTACCGGGTGTCTGTGGGATGAACCATTTGCCTTTGTCATTTTGTAATGAACAGGTAGCGCCGCCTATTTGGCCGTTATTAACAGAAACGCTTTGGTTCGTACCATTCACGATGGATGCGCAGCCGGTTAGGGTGGCTAAACCAGTGATTGCGATAACAGCTAATGCTGCTTGCTTGATCATTTATTATCTCCTCGATTGTTTTTAGTGCAGTCAAATAATATACAATTGACCATAAAAAAAGCAATAAAAGAGTAATATATCTTTATTTTTGCGATAATTCTTTGATTAAATAGGCATATTTTTTTAGCTGCCGCTTGGTGTGCAATCTTTCAGCGCTAATAATGGTTTTCAATTCTCCCAGAGCATGGTCAAAGTCATCATTGACGACGAGATAATCAAATTCTGGAACATGCTTTACGGTGGCACGGGTATCAGCCAGTCGTTCTTCAATAACGGCTTGTGAGTCCTGGTCGCGGGTAATCAGTCGGTCACGTAACTGAGCGAGTGAAGGCGGCAATATAAAGATGCTGATGGCATTGGGGAAAAGACGTTTAATTTGTTGATGGCCTTGCCAATCAATTTCCAGAATGACGTCAGTACCCTTAATTAAGGTTTGTTCTACCCAACTTTTCGAGGTGCCGTAGAAATTATCGAAGATGGTGGCATATTCCAGAAAATCACCGTGATCAATGAGGCGTTGAAACGCGGGTTTATCCAGAAAATAATAATTCACGCCATCGACTTCATTCGGCCGTTTGGATCGTGTGGTATGGGAAATGGAAACGGTAATTGAGGACATCGATTCGACAAGTGCCTTCACTAGCGTGGTTTTGCCTGCGCCTGATGGAGCAGCAATGACATAGAGATTCCCTAATTCAGTCATCATTTTTAGCCTTTTTCGTTTAGTGCTGTCGTGTCTCGCATCCGATTAATAATCGCCGAGCTTGACGTCGTGATAGTGTGGTTCATGATGCGGACATCACCGCCGTATGCGCGCACAATGTCTGCGCCGACGATTTGATCAGGGCGATAATCACTGCCTTTTACGAGCAAATCGGGTTTAAGTAATCGGAGTAAACGTTCCGGCGTGTCATCTGCGAAAGGTACGACCCAGTCTACTCCACCCAGACCTGCCAATACCGTCATGCGACTTTCCAAATTATTAATAGGACGGTGTGGTCCTTTTAATTTTTGAATGGAAGCGTCTTCATTAACAGCGACAATCAAATAGTCACCAAGTTGTTTAGCCATTTGCAAGTACGTGACATGACCTGCGTGCAGAATATCAAAGCAGCCATTCGTGAACACAATTTTTTTGCCTTGCGCACGCGCTGCATTAACAGCCAGCAGTAATTGTTCTTCATTCATGATGCCAGTCGCAAAATGAGTTTTGCCAGACAATGCCGCTTTTAATTCTGGCACACTGACGGTGGCCGCACCCAATTTACCCACGACCACACTGGCGCCCAAATTGGCAAGCGCGGCGGCCGGGACGAGTTCCATGCCAGCGGCCAATGCCGCGCCTAATACACCGATGACGGTGTCGCCTGCACCGGTGACATCAAACACTTCGCGTGCGTAAGCAGGAAAGTGAGCGGTTTGGTCGGCTTGGATCACCGTCATGCCTTCTTCGCCGCGGGTCACTAACAGTGTATCAATTTGATAATCCATTAACAGCTGACGGCCTTTTTCTAAAATATCTTGCTCAGAATGACAGGAGCCAACGATGGTCTGAAATTCTTTAAAATTCGGGGTGATAATATTGGCGTGTCGGTAGATAGAAAAATCCGTGCTTTTTGGATCCACCAAAACCGGTACGTTGAGAGCACGGGCAGCTTGAATGAATGCTTGTGGATGGGTGAGTGTGCCCTTGCTGTAATCTGAGAGAATGACCAAATTGGCTTGCGCTAAATGTGCTTGAAAACGTTCGATCAGAATGGATTTATTAATGCTAGCCAGCTTGTCTTCAAAGTCCATGCGTAATAATTGCTGGTGACGGCTAATGACGCGCAGCTTAATGATTGTGGTAGCTGTTTCCAGGCGATGCAAATCATGTTGCACATTGGCGGCTGTTAATTGTGTTGCTAGCATATCCGCCGCTTCATCATTGCCGGTAATGCCAAGCAGGCACACCTGTGCGCCCAAGGCTGCTATGTTTAGCGCGACATTGCCCGCTCCACCTGGACGGTGATCGATGCTATTAATTTTGTCGACGGGCACCGGTGCCTCAGGTGAAACACGGGAGGTGTCGCCAAACCAATAACGGTATAGCATCAGATCGCCGATGACCAGTACATGGCCGGTTCGGAAGTCAGGCAATAATTGAGGTGCAAGATGCTGCATGTGGTCTCTGATTCAAGGTAATTTTAAATTTGCGAAATTTTAGCATTTTAAGAGGCAAATGGACAAACGTTCTTGCAAAAACAAGGTTAATCTAGCAACATTGGTCGGATTTTTAATGAGTTAGAGGGTGTCCGGTACGTGCGATATTTGTATAGTTTCTTGTTTTATTTAGCATTACCGCTGGTGTTTTTACGTCTGATCTGGCGATCAAGGCGTCTCCCTGCTTATCGTCAACGCTGGACTGAGCGACTTGGATTTTATCCTTTTCACTTCGACCAATGCCTCTGGGTGCACGCCGTATCTGTCGGTGAAACGATTGCCGCTGTCCCCCTCATTAATGCCTTAAAGGAGCGTTATCCGCATTTGCCAGTTCTGGTTACCACCATGACCCCCACGGGTGCAGCTCGGGTGAAAGCTGCTTTTGGCGACACTGTCGCGCATGCTTACTTGCCTTATGATTTGCCTGGTGCAGTCAGTCGTTTTTTAAATAGTATGCATCCTAAGGTGGCAGTCATCATGGAAACCGAACTTTGGCCTAATTTATTGGCTGCCTGTAAAAAAAGGCATATTCCCGTCTGTCTCGCCAATGCACGTTTATCGGCAAAATCAGCGGCTACTTATCGTCGCATTGCCTCATTAACCCGAGAAATGCTGAATAATATTGATGTCATTGCCGCGCATGGTCAGGCAGATGCGCAACGTTTTATTGAATTGGGCGCACCGGTGAGCAATGTAGTGGTGACGGGTAATATTAAATTTGATCTGGAAATACCGAGTGATTTAATGCGTCGCGCGGAACAATTAACTGACGTGTTAGGTAAAGACCGTTTTATTTGGGTCGCTGCCAGTACGCACGAAGGTGAAGAAGATGTTTTGTTGACTGCGCACAAGCTGTTACGCGAACAAGTTCCGCAAGCTTTGTTGATATTGGTGCCGCGTCATCCTGATCGTTTTAATACGGTGGCAAAATTATCCGAACAACAATTTAATACAGTTCGACGTAGTAGTAACCAAGCTTGTACGCCTGAAACGGCGGTTTATTTAGGCGATACCATGGGCGAAATGCTGCTCATGTACGCTGTGTGTGATGTGGCTTTTGTGGGTGGTAGTTTAATTGAGCGCGGCGGCCACAATATTCTTGAGCCAGCGGTATTGGCCAAACCCATTGTGACCGGTCATAGTTTATTTAATTTTGCTGAAATGAGTGAAAAGTTTTTAACAGCTGATGCCTTGCATCGAGTTTCCGATGCCGCCTAGCTTGCAACACAATTAAGAGTATTCGCGGCCCAACCTCTCGAGCGCATTGGCATGGGTGCACGCGCAAAATGTGTGATGAATGCAAATCGTGGCGCGCTTGCAAAACAACTTGCTTTAATAGGGCATTTATTCGCGGTGCGATAAGTCTAGCCTTTATACGCAATTGCTTCAGCTCTATTTCGGTTTATTGGGGGTGTACACGGCAAAGATCTGCACCGTATTTTATTCACAAATGAA
>CAYUYG010000158.1:0-4800 GCA_964449125.1 uncultured Coxiellaceae bacterium
GCGTATCCTGGCGATGTATTCTATATCCACTCACGTCTGTTGGAACGTTCTTCACGCGTGAATGAAAAATACGTTGAAAAAATGACGAAAGGTGCTGTCAAAGGTAAAACTGGATCATTAACTGCATTACCTATTATTGAAACCCAGGCTGGTGACGTATCTGCATTCGTATCCACCAACGTAATTTCTATTACAGACGGACAAATCTTCCTGGAAACCGATTTATTTAATTCCGGTATTCGTCCTGCAATCAACGCGGGTCTTTCTGTATCGCGTGTAGGTGGTGCAGCACAAACTAAAATTATCAAGAAGCTCGCTGGTGGTGTACGTATTGCGATGGCGCAATATCGTGAATTGGCAGCTTTCTCACAATTTATGTCCGATCTCGATGAAGCCACCCGTAAACAATTGGAACGTGGTCAACGCATTACCGAAGTCATGAAACAGAAACAATACATGCCACTTTCGGTGAGTGAACAAGCCATTATTTTATTCGCAGTTGATAAAGGCTTCCTGGACGATGTTCCCGTTAATCGTATCGCTATGTTTGAACAGGAGTTAAATTCCTATTTGAATGCGAACCATCGTGACTTGCTGGATCAACTCAACAAAACTGGCGATTACAACGAAGAAATCGAGAAACAATTGCGTAAGATTTTAGAAACATTTAAAACCAATCAAGTGTGGGATTAAGAGGAAATCAGCATGGCCATTGCCAAAGAGATACGCCTTAAAATCCATAGCATCAAGAATACGCAGAAAATTACCAAAGCGATGGAAATGGTCGCAGCGAGCAAAATGCGTAAGACACAGGACCGTATGCAACGGTCCATTCCTTACGCAAACAAAATCATGCATGTGATCAGTCACGTCGCACAAGGTCATGCTGAATACCGTCATCCATTCATGGAAAAACGCGAAATCAAGCACGTCGGTTATATCATTGTCACGACTGATCGCGGTCTCTGCGGCGGATTAAATACAAACTTGCTGAAGGCTGTCATCAAAGATATTCGTAAAAATGTTGAAGCCGGCAAAGAAGTTTCCTTGTGTTTAATCGGCAACAAAGCGATGGCTTATTTTAAACGTGTCGGCGGTAATGTGCTGGCGCATAAAAAAGATTTAGGCGATTCGCCAAGCGTGAATGATTTAATTGGTATCGTCAAAGTCATGCTGGATGCGTATCTGGATAAACGCATTGACGCGTTGTATCTCTGTTCAAATGAATTTATTAACACGATGCGTCAAGAACCGAGAATACAGCAAGTTTTGCCATTGGTGCCTGCTGAAGAAACTGGTAAACAGCACCATTGGGATTACATTTACGAACCCGATAACGCGCCGGAACTGCTGGATCGATTATTGACACGCTATATTGAGTCACAAGTATATCGTGGCGTTACTGAAAATATCGCGTCAGAAATGGCAGCTCGAATGCTTGCAATGCGCAACGCAACCGATAATGCTGCCGACCTGATTTCCAGCTTGCAACTTGCTTATAACAAAGCACGACAAGCGGCAATTACGCGCGAACTGTCAGAAATTGTAGCCGGTGCATCTGTTTTAGAGTAATGCAAAACAAAGAATTAATTGTTGAGGTAGCCCAAATGAAACATGGCAAAATTGTTGAAATTATTGGTGCGGTAGTTGACGTTGAATTTAGTCATCATGAAGTTCCACGAATTTATGACGCGCTCATTGTCGAAGAAAAAAATATCGTTCTGGAAGTACAGCAACAGATTGGTGATGGCGTTGTACGTACCATTGCAATGGGAACAACGGATGGTTTACGTCGTGGCTTATCTGTCAAAAATACTGGTAAACCGATTATGGTTCCTGTTGGCCATGACACACTCGGTCGTATTATGAATGTTCTCGGTGAACCAATTGATGAAAAAGGTCCCATTGAGGCGCCAAAAGCACCGATTCATCGTGCCGCTCCAAGTTTTGCTGAACAAGCCCCGTCACAAGAATTATTGGAAACAGGCATCAAGGTTATCGATTTAATTTGTCCGTTTGCGAAAGGTGGTAAGGTTGGTTTGTTTGGTGGTGCTGGCGTCGGTAAAACCGTCAACATGATGGAACTCATCAATAACATTGCAAAAGAACATTCTGGTTTATCCGTGTTCACCGGTGTCGGCGAACGTACTCGCGAAGGTAATGACTTCTATCTTGAAATGAAAGAGTCCAATGTATTGGATAAAGTTGCCCTCGTTTATGGTCAGATGAACGAGCCGCCGGGCAACCGTTTACGCGTTGCACTCACTGGCTTGACCATTGCAGAAAGTTTTCGTGATGAAGGCAAAGACGTATTATTGTTTGTTGACAACATTTTCCGTTATACCTTATCTGGCCTAGAAGTTTCTGCGTTACTCGGCCGTATTCCTTCTGCAGGTGGTTATCAACCAACACTGGCTGAAGAAATGGGTGTATTGCAAGAACGTATTACGTCCACCAAAACTGGTTCTATTACTTCTGTCCAAGCCGTGTACGTTCCAGCGGATGACTTGACTGACCCATCACCGGCCACCACGTTTGCGCATTTAGACGCAACCGTTGTATTGTCACGTCAAATTGCTGAATTAGGTATTTATCCTGCTATTGACCCACTTGATTCCACTAGCCGTCAGCTCGATCCATTAGTTGTTGGTCAGGAACATTATGATGTGGCCTTGGCGGTTCAAAGAACCTTGCAGCGTTATAAAGAATTGAAAGATATCATCGCTATTTTAGGTATGGACGAATTATCCGAAGAAGACAAACAAACCGTGTCTCGCGCACGCCGTATTCAACGCTTCTTATCTCAGCCATTCTTCGTTGCTGAAGTATTTACTGGCACCCCAGGACGCTATGTTCCGATGAAAGAAACCATTCGCGGCTTTAAAGGCATTTTAAGTGGTGAATATGATCATCTGCCAGAACAAGCTTTCTACATGGTTGGCAGCATTGATGAAGCGGTAGAAAAAGCCAAGACCTTAGCAGAAAAGGCTTAAACCCCTATGACCGCAGCCACGATTCGTTTAGACATTGTTAGCGCTGAAAAACAGATTTTCTCCGGTGAAGTAGACATGATTTTCGTTACCGGAGAAATGGGTGAGATGGGTATTGCACCTGGTCACTCACAATTGTTAACTATTTTAAAGCCTGGCTATGTACGCGCTATATTGCCCAACAAGGAAGAAGAAGTATTTTATATTTCCGGTGGCATGCTTGAAGTTCAGCCGTATATTGCATCTGTTTTAGCAGATGAAGTATTACGTGCTGACGATATCGACGAAGCAGCAGCGCTTGCAGCTAAAGAACAGGCTGAAAAAGCGCT
Organism: uncultured Coxiellaceae bacterium; assembly: GCA_964449125.1. GTDB lineage: Bacteria > Pseudomonadota > Gammaproteobacteria > DSM-16500 > DSM-16500 > Aquicella. The sequence continues at coordinate 3,320 of CAYUYG010000158.1, forward strand.
TTCTGGCAAAGTATCTGCTATTGATTTAGCCAAAGCCACTGCTGAGCTCGCGGAAATTGCTGCACAAATTCGTGTTGTCCAGCGTTTGAAAAAACGCGCCAAGGGCGACCGCGCGTAGCCTTATTCTTGCCAGCTAACGCATGATGCCGCAGCTGGTTGATCAAGCTGTCAGGGGACTAACTCTCTCTGTGTGCTAAGCACAGAGAAAACTTACAAGGAGCCATCCATGGTTGAAGCTATTGCTAAACGTACTAATCACTCAAAACGATTTGCCCATCCTCACGTACATTACACTGTTTGCGACAGCCTGATGCGTTATGCCGAATTTCTTGGCTACGGTGATATCCACACCAAGATTGATGAAAAAACCGGCCTGAAAGCGATTGTTGCCATTCACAATTTGAAACGCGGTCCTGCGATTGGCGGTGCGCGAATGGTTACCTATCAAACCATGGATAAAGCTTTTGAAGATGCAATGCGTCTTGGCTACATGATGAGTTACAAAGCAGCCATCAATAACTTACCGCACGGTGGCGCAAAAGCCGTTCTTATTAAACCTAAAGTCATTAAAGATCGCGAAGCGTATTTTGAAAAATTTGGTGAATTTGTAAATGAATTAGGTGGCCGCTACATTACCGCGGTGGATAGCGGTACCAGTCCGCTCGAAATGGATATCATTGCGCGCCGCACACCGTATGTTACTTGCACCACCAAATTAGGCGGGGACAGTGATCCTTCACCTTTAACTGCATTGGGTGTACGTCGTGCGATTGAAGCCGCTGTTAAATTCAAGCTGAACAAAACCTCCTTAGATGGTATTAGCGTGGCTATTCAAGGGGCGGGCCATGTTGGCTATTATCTCGCGAAAGAAATGCATGAACGCGGTGCACGCATTACCATTGCCGATATTAATATTAAAGCTCTGCAACGCTGCGTGGATGAGTTTGATGCGACAATTTGCCATCCTGAAGAAATTTATAGCGTGCCAGCCGATGTCTTTGCTCCTGGTGCACTGGGAGCGGTATTAAATCTTGATACCATCAAACGATTGAATTGCAAAATCATTGCCGGTTCTGCGAATAATCAATTAGCTCATCATCATTACGGCGCGCTTTTACACGAACGCGGCATTTTGTACGCACCGGATTTTCTTATCAATGCCGGAGGCTTAATTCATGTGGCGGTATTGTATGATCACGGTGATATGGTGAAATCATTAGAGCAAATCAATAATATTTATAATACGGTGTATGATATTTTTGAACGCTCCCAACATGAAAATCGCGCTACCAACGAAATCGCAGAAAAAATTGCTCGCGATCGATTGAAATAAACATGGTGATGTTGTTGGGCTTTGCACATAACGCTCAGCCCAACCTACCAACTGGATAATAATATGACTTGCGCCTGTGGTTCAGCTAAATCTTACACCGACTGTTGTGGCCGCTTCATCAGCGGACAAGCACTGCCAACCACGCCAG
>CAYUYG010000159.1:0-4796 GCA_964449125.1 uncultured Coxiellaceae bacterium
CCCTCAGTATTCAATTGCTCTTTTTACTTCTGCTCATTGCCTCTATTCTCGGCAATAAAATGAATTATCTAATTGGGCGCTTTCTCGGCCCCAAAGTGTTCCACGCCAACCAATCCTTTCTTCTTAATAAAAAACACTTGCAGCAAGCACATGCTTTCTATGAAAAGCACGGCGGCAAAACGATTATTTTGGCCCGTTTCATCCCTATTATTCGTACGTTTGCACCCTTTGTTGCGGGCGTTGGCTATATGGGCTTACGGGAGTTTACGTTTTACAATATCGTCAGCGCTTTGCTTTGGATTAGCAGCCTATTAGGTGCTGGCTACTTCTTTGGTTCACTGCCCTTTATCAAAGATCATTTCTCGATTGTTGTTTATTCAGTTATTCTTATTTCCATCTGCCCTCCAATTGTGGCTTTTCTTTATCAGAAATTCTTTAAAAAGACTGCCACCCCCTCTATTAATAGCTAATGTTACTAAAATGCAACATTTCCATGGTATCTTGTAGGGATCTGGACAAATTTGCTTTGATCGTGCACAATGCTTTTCCTTTGACTAAGAGAGAGAGGAGCCAACTGTCATGGATATGCGCAAAGTTAAAAAATTAATCGAGCTCATCCAAAGCACAGGGGTCGCTGAAATTGAAATCCGCGAAGGGGAAGAATCCGTTCGCATTACCCGTGAAACGAAGAGCACCCCCGTTTTTATGGCATCGCAGCCGGTCATGTCGAGCGCGCCCGCTCAGCATGCACCACCCGAAGCAGCCCGGGTTGAGCCTCTCAAGACACCCGAAACAACAACCCACGCAGACAAACAAACCATTAAAGCACCCATGGTTGGCACCGTTTACTTATCAGCGACACCTGGGGCGAAACCTTTTGTTGAAATGGGTCAAACCGTCAAAGTTGGCGATGTCATTTGCCTAATTGAAGCCATGAAGATGTTTAATCAAATTGAAGCTGATAAAGCGGGCACTATTGCCGCGCGGCTTATCGACAATGGCACACCGGTTGAATTTAACCAGCCATTATTTGTCATAGAATAAGACCATCATCGTCACTCGCCTCCATCAGTGAACAAGAGGATTACAAACGATGCTAGATAAAGTTCTCATTGCCAATCGTGGCGAAATTGCCTGCCGCATCATGCGTGCTTGCTACGAATTAGGTATTAAAACTGTCGCCGCTCACTAAACTGCTGATAGTTACTTATTGCACGTGCGTCTTGCCGATGAATCCGTTTGCATCGGACCACAAGCGGCAGAACAGAGTTATTTAAATATTCCCGCCATCATTAGCGCAGCAGAAATCACGGATGCCGTTGCCATTCATCCAGGTTATGGTTTTCTTTCTGAAAATGCCGACTTTGCCGAACAAGTGGAAAATAGCGGTTTTATTTTTATCGGCCCCAATTCTGACACCATTCGACAAATGGGGGACAAAGTTGCCGCCATCAAATTTATCAAAAAAATTGGCATTCCCTGCGTCCCTGGCTCAGGCGGACCAATTGGGGATGATGATGTTGAAACCATCAAGCTAGCTCGTAACATCGGCTACCCTGTCATCATTAAAGCCTCCGGCGGCGGCGGCGGTCGCGGCATGCGCGTCGTGCATACCGAATCGCATCTCATCAACGCCATCGCTTTGACACGTAGCGAGGCAAAAGCGGCTTTCAATAATGACAAAGTTTACCTGGAAAAATATTTACAAAACCCGCGCCATATTGAAATTCAGGTCCTGGGCGACGGACAAGGCAATGCCGTTTATCTTGGCGAGCGCGACTGCTCCATTCAGCGTCGCCATCAAAAAATCATTGAGGAAGCGCCAGCCCCTGGTATCACACAAAAACAGCGCGAAGAAATTGGGGAATTATGCGCCCAAGCTTGTCGCGACATGAAATACCGCGGTGCTGGCACCATGGAATTTCTGTATGAAGACGATAAGTTTTACTTTATTGAGATGAACACCCGCATCCAGGTCGAGCATCCCGTGACTGAGCTGATTACTGGCATCGACCTGGTGAAAGAACAATTGAAAATCGCAGCTGGCGAGAAACTCGCTTACACCCAAAAAGACATCGTGCTGCGCGGCCATGCCATAGAATGCCGTATTAATGCTGAGGATCCACGCACATTCACACCCTCTCCTGGTACGATTTCTTATTTTCATGCGCCTGGCGGCCCGGGAATCCGCGTAGATTCACATATTTATGGTAGCTACAAGGTTCCACCCTATTATGATTCGCTGATTGGTAAAATCATTGCCTATGGGGAAACTCGTGAGCTCGCGCTCGCGCGGATGCGCAACGCCTTGGATGAAACCGTTATCGAAGGCATACGCACCAATATTCCATTGCATCAAGACATTCTGCGGGGCAATTCATTCCAAAAAGGCTTAATTAATATCCACTATCTTGAAAAATGGATGAATATGTAAATGCTTGAGGGTGGACTAGCACCTGCGTCCACCTTTGGTTTTCAATTTTCTCTAGCCAAATACTTTTTTGTTGCGCAAAAATAATCTAATCTCAGAAGACCCTTGTTTCTTATTAATATTTTTGTGCAAAAAATGATTGATCTAACAAAGAACAATGGATAGAATACTTGCTGTATCGTGAACAATCCCGATCGAGAAGGGGAAAATATGACTATTACTTTAGAAAAATCATCTTTTGAGTTAACGCAAAAAAATCAGCCGCTGCATGACAGCGTGCGTCAATCGCTTGAAAATTACCTTTCGCAATTGAAAGGCCAATTGCCAAGCAATCTGTATGAGCTCATTTTAGCGGAAGTTGAAGCACCGTTAATGGAAGCCGTCATGGAATACACTAAAAACAATCAATCGCGAGCTGCGATTGTTCTTGGGTTAAGCCGTGGCACCTTGCGTAAAAAGCTCAAAATGTACGGTCTGTTAGACTAATTCCGTATCTTTATGTTCCACTCTTAATATCCCCGCTTTAGCGGGGATATTTGTTTGTGCATTCTCTTTCTTTCTGCTGATTATCAGAGCGTATCAATGATTTAAACGGGGGTTTAGCGTCTACCTCAGTTTGTGTATACTAGCATGCACACTTCAGGGATACGGATCATGATGGCTAAGGCAAAGCCGGTAATTTAGTCCAGAACGCGAAAAAGGATGCAGTAAAAATGATTGCAACACACAATCAACAAACGTCAAAAGACGGTCCATCCACTTTCTCATCCGAACCTGCTGTATTTATCGACAACGACAATAGCCTCACTAACATTAAAAGCTTAGCAACTCCGCCTTCATTAGTTTTACAAAGCTCGGTCGTTGCGCACCATCCCAAAGCCGGTTTAAATCCAGTTGTTGATGCCGCCGGGTATTTATTTTCAATCGTTGGCAAATTAAAAGATCTGACATCTTATCGACAACTGGGCAAACTGCAAAAAGATCTCATGCAGGAAGTGGATACCTTTCAGGCTTCCTTGCAAAGTCATGGCTACAATGCGGAATATATTGTTGTCACCCGTTATATCCTTTGCGCTGCACTCGATGACATTCTTTGCAATACAGCTTGGGGCGCCCAAGGACAATGGGACAGCTACAATTTACTGGGCGCCCTCAATCAGGACACCCAACATCAGGATAAATTTTTTACCATCATGGAACGGGCAATCAAAGAACCCGCCGTTTATATCGATTTAATGGAACTAATGTATATTTGTTTAAGCATGGGATACAAAGGTCAGTATCGATCCACGGAACATAACCAATACCAACTTGAACAAATTACCAATAGCCTTTATAAACATATCCGAGCTTATCGCGGTAGTTTTAGCAAGACACTGTCACCTACTCCGCTCAAACCTGTCAAACCGGCGGCTCCTGCCAAAAGAAAAACATCATATTTACTCATTTTCTTTGTGACAGCCTGCGTGATTATGGCTATCTTTGTAAGCTTGGGCTATTTAATGGATGTCATCTCGAATGAGCCGTACAAACATATTTCACCAGTTGAAAGTTCAATTTCAAACGACACTACGCCAGCGTGAATCTTATCAAAAACCATTGATTTCCATTTGCGTCCTGCTGATGCTCGCTGCGATCATCTGGTTTGTTGGTCCGTCTATTCACTGGCAAGACCACGCACCACTGGCCCAACCTGAAAAACGTCTTTACGTTATTTTATTCTGCATACTAGCGTGGGTATTAAAGCTAGTGCTGTTTGACATGGATACCGATGAAGCCATGACCAGCCCACACTCCTTGCATGGTCAGCCCAATACCCGTCTTGAAGAATTACAAAAACGGTTTATAGGCGCCATCCAATTTCTTAGAAAAACCATGATTACCAAGCACGGCAAAGAAGTGTCACTCGATCAGTTGCCGTGGTATTTATTAGTTGGCCCTGAAAACGCAGGCAAAACCTCACTACTCGCCAATGCGGGTGCCAATTTTATTTTACAGCGACAATTCCAGCGTCAGGATACGACTAAATTAATCGCCTCAGAAAATTGTGACTGGTGGATTACGCGTGATACTTGCATTGTCGATGTACCTAGCAATTATTTTTATCCCGAACATGGACAAGCACCGCTGGTGTTATGGCGTCATTTTTTACGCCTAATTCGAAAAGAACGCGGTAAACACGGCATCGACGGCATTATCATCGCCATGCCATTACCGGAGATCATGCGTAAACATGACCCCAAGCAATACCAAAAACAATTGCGCGCTTTATTTCTCCATCTGCATGAAATTCAAAAACAGTTTCCAGGGCCCATCCCCTGCCAATTAGTCATTACTAAATGTGATTTATTATCGGGCTTCAGCG
>CAYUYG010000160.1:0-4792 GCA_964449125.1 uncultured Coxiellaceae bacterium
CGACTTAACTAATCGCCGCGATTCAGGATTAATTCATGCCAGTGAAGTGTTAAAAAATACCACCGGAATTGGCATGACGCAATTCCAGGTAGCAGACGTTGTACGCCATCCTTTAGTACAAATTATTGTCGAAGCTTACGAACAATTTGAAAAAAAATCACCACCAAAATAAACCAAGACCATTTTTATGCATTTTATTACAATTCAATTCGCCGCTGATAAAGAGCTTGCTCCTAAAGCGGCGTTACTTCGCAGATGGGCAAAAACAGCATTAGAAAAAAAACTCACCAATGCTGCCGAACTGACTATACGTATTGTTGATGTGAATGAAATGACTCATCTCAACTCCACTTATCGACAAAAAACTGGCCCAACTAATGTATTATCCTTTCCTGCTGACATTCCGGAGCACGTGGAACTGGAATTCCGTTTGCTGGGTGATATTATTATTTGCCCTGCGGTTGTAAACCGAGAAGCAGAAGAACAGCACAAACCCAACGATGCACATTGGGCACACATGGTGGTGCACGGTGTTTTTCATTTGCTAGGGTATGATCATGTGCTTGATGATGACGCCCGTACCATGGAAGCGCTGGAAATTGACGTGTTAAATAAACTTGGCTATGCCAATCCCTATGAAATAAAAGAAGACCTGCAATCATGACAGATGATCCCGTTGACGATAAACCATCAGTGAATAAAGGCCGTTCCTGGATGGAACGCTTAACTGCTTTAATTGGACGCGAGCCAAAAAACCGTGATGAATTGCGTGAATTATTACGCGATGCGGAAGATCGTGATGTACTGAGCGCGGAAATGCTTGGCATGATCGAACGAATTTTGCAAGTATCAGAAATGCAAGTGCGTGAAGTGATGGTTCCAAAAGCCAAAATGATCGTCGTGGAAAAAACCAATAATCTTGAAGAATTACTCCCGACTGTGATCGAATCAGGTCATTCGCGTTTTCCAGTGATGGATGACGCAGGCGAAGACATTATTGGTATTTTACTCGCCAAAGATTTATTGCAATTTTATTTCAAAAAAGAAAAAAGTCATTTCAATATGTCGGACATATTACGTCCCGCTATGTTTACACCGCAAAGTAAACGCTTAGATATTTTATTGCGTGAATTTCGCATTAATCGCAATCATCTCGCCATTGTGTTAGATGAATACGGTCATATTGCAGGACTCGTCACCATTGAAGACGTGCTCGAACAAATTGTCGGCGAAATTGAAGATGAATATGATATTGATGAAGAAGACAGTCAAATTAAACAACTCGATGATGGCTCGTGCATTGTTAAGGCAGCCACCTCGATAGAGGAATTTAATAATTTCTTCCACTCTCACTTTAGTGACGAAGAATTTGAAACAGTGGGCGGCCTCGTATTACAAGGCTTTGGTCATATGCCACAACGTGGTGAAACCATTAAATTGGAAAATTTCCGCTTTAAGGTGCTGCATTCTGACAATCGTCGTATCTATTTACTCGAGGTTAAATCTTTCAAAAAAAAGAAAGATGAACATGAGTAGCGTTTTATCCATTTCCTAAACGCATAACTGAAGGCTCAGCCGCTTCATTTTTTCTGGCGGCTAAGACTTCTCTACTACAAACATAATTATCGATTAATTTGCGCAACTCGAGGTTATCAGAAACACACGTAATTACCTTCCGACTGGCGGGACAGGTAGCCCCCTCACCCTTTTCTTCTAGCCATCGTGTAAGACTAGCGAAATCAAAACTGTGGCCACTATTCAATACAACGGGTTGATTCATAATATTCAAACTGAGCGAACAACAAAATTCCTTTGGTACTAAATATAATTCATGCTCATCAATATCAAGTAAACGTTGTTCAAACGATTTGCCTTGCATGGGAACAACGTTAATTTCAAGAATAAGTTGGTTTGAGACCTCGGTAATACGAGATGAAGACAAAGGCTGTCTTAACGAGTAATCGGGTTTATTTAATGCTATTAAAATGCGGTAACCCACTGCGAGCATACCGAATACAAACAAAATGCTCATTAAATATTTTTCAAACCAACTTTCATTTTTTATAAACTCTTCTTCCATGGTATTTTGTAAATGACAATTTTCTATTAAACAATTTTCGAACGCAGGATTAATGGCTCGTCCTATTTCTCGAAAAATATTGGCCACGCCAAATGTATTGGATGGTGCAATGAGATCGCCCTCTTGCATGGGCGGGTGATAATCAAAGGATGAATAGCCAGGGATCAGTGGATCCACACCACAAATACCACCTTCCAGCTTATCGACTATGTCTTTATACACGCCGACATTGGGACCTTCATATTGATAACGTGTTCCTTCCGCGCTAAAAAATAATTTTATCCATCGTGAAGGATGCATTGAATAATAACGCATGGTTTCCACAACAGGAAATGTACTTAATATAAAAGAACTGCTTAATAGTGCACCTGCCCAGTTTAAGTTATGCAGGCCGTTGGTAAGTCTAAACGTGATAAATTCGTCATGTCCACACACTCTAAAATGAACGCCCACACCATCCCAAAACCATTCTATGGTATTTTTATCTGGTTCATTGAGTTTGGATAACATCTGAGTAGTTGACTGTCTTGATTGCATACACTTCCTTGTCGCAATATAAGATGACAATCAACCATAACGTAACTTTCTTAAGATTTTATTAACATACTTATCTCTTTTCTTTTCCACCTATACGGATGGTTAGTGCAGCACGCTGGAATAACTAACCCTATGCTGTAAAAACAGCATAGGGTTTTGTTTGACATCAGCTTGGACAGAAAGTAATCGTGTAATTAACCGTGTTAACTTTATTGCCGGCATTAATATCCATGCAGCCAAAGCCGCTCGCTTTATCATCAAACGGATACGTGTACGCGGTTGGACAAGCACGCTTTAACCAAGTAATACCTGGCAACACACCTGTCGATACAGATGTCCATAACGAATTAGTATTAACGCACGTCGTTGTTGTCGATGGCACAACAATACCTATGCCTGATAAGGTTTGCCAATTCACGCAACCACAACAATTGGGTGTGCTCGCCGGTGGATTAGCCGCTGTATTGTAACACGTGCCTAAATCACCATTGGCTTGCGCTTTACAAGCAAGCAACGCCCAATAGGTATACGTCGACATGGGCGAACCCAAAGCTGTATCACAATCAAAATAAGCATCCCCCGGATTATTACCCGAATTGGGTGAATTTTGATTGGTATTGGCAAAACTACAAACCTGATTAGCACTCACATAACCTAAAAATTCACCGCAAACCTTGCTTAAAATATTCGTCGTGCTATTAAAACTCAAACCACAGCGAGAATAAGGTGGCGTGGAACACGGTGTATCGTCTGTGCAAGCAGTAGGCGAGGAAGAGGGTGGTTTCACATAAACATAACTACTTGGTGAAGTAGCCGTCGGATAAGCAGGTGGAGTAAAACCTGCCGCCCAATCACATGCTCCTAATCCAAGTCCTGGCACTGCATTAGGATTACCTGGCGATTGGCAATTATAGGCCGCAATGCCATTCGGCGTAAACGAGCCTGTCGTAGTCGGCGTGATTTGCACACCAACGTTTATGCCATTAATAATAGACACATCGTAGCTATCGATGGTTGCACGCTGCAGGGTAAATTCAGCCAAGGTCGCAGGCTGAGCAAATCCATGACCGGTTGGACAAGCTTGATTACCGGTAGCACTACCGCAATCTGCAGTATCACATGCACCCGTACCACAAGTTGGCCCGGTGCGCGCAGCAATATTCCCGCTCCAAACATATTGTAAACCATAGTCAGTAACGGGAACTGTACCGGTGCCGCCCAAACCAGCTAAGGCATACGTGCCATTAGTCGGCGTTGGATTCACATAGAAACATTCGCCTGCGCCATTATTGGCCGCCGGATTACAAAGAGAACCCTGTGCGCATTGTGCATCCGAGGTACAAGGATTGGTATTGACTGCACCGCCTACGAAACCAAGATAAACCGTAGCAGAACAGTTATTGATAAAAGTAATGGTACGGGCAGCTGCTGCCGAACTGCTAATAATTGAAGACGTGACCGCCGACCCTGACACCGAGCCCGACTTTAAAGTCACACCCACGGTCACCGCTCCACTAGTGGCAGCCGTGGTAAACGAACCGTTGACATAGCAAATACCACCATTCGGCGCGAGCGTACCCGTACAAGTCGTACTGGTTTGAGTAAAGGTAGGGGAATTACCGGCATTGGGTGTCACCACCAAACTACTCAAAGCCGTCGAACCATTATTAGTAAATTTAAACGTTATTGAATAAGTTGAATTACTTAAAATACTTGTAGGTAACGGAACAGAGGCAATACCTTGCAATGGTGACAACGGCGCATTTGGAACGGTCGTCGTTAATGGAACCGTGGGAATTCTGACTTTGTTACTGCCATATTCCATAAACACACTAAGATGTTTAGTGCCAGCTGATTTGGGTAGTAGCACCAATCCGACATTACACGTTTGATTAGGCGTTAATTTTCTACCGCTGCAATTATCCACTAAAGTCGTTTCAGTCAGTGGATTGGAATTATTAGAAATATAAAGCGGGGTCGGCATCGTAAACGGCAATTTATTGGTTAGCAGAAAATTAATGGCGTAACTGTGATTAATCACTGCAGTGGCGGGTAAACTGCCGGATTGGGTCCACGCAATCGGATCTTGACCCGCTTGTACCTGAGTCAGCAGCAATGTCAACACCATGCTTATGATAAGACGAAAAGACAAACCCATTTTTATCTCCTAAGAAT
>CAYUYG010000161.1:0-4767 GCA_964449125.1 uncultured Coxiellaceae bacterium
GAAATAGCGAGTAAAGATAAACGCGTCGTAGGTTTGAATATGGTGCAGCCAGAAGATGGTTTGATTTCCATGCGTGATTACAAATTGCAAATGCAAATGATTGGTTATTTGCGGCAGTTTTATCCTAATGTACACGTCAGCTTGCACGCGGGCGAATTAAACAGTGCGTTGGTGCCACCTGTCGGTTTAACATTCCATATAAATGATGCAGTCACTATTGCGCAAGCGAACCGCATTGGTCACGGTGTCGACATTATGCATGAAACCAATGCCGATGCTTTACTCAAAAACATGGCGAATAAAGCAATCATGGTTGAAATCAACTTAAGCAGTAATGCCGGTATTTTAAATATTGAAGGCAAAGAACATCCTTTGCCAACTTATTTACAATACGGTGTACCGGTTGCTCTCTCGACGGATGATGAAGCTGTATCCCGAAGCGATTTAACGCATGAATATTTGCGCGCGGTATCAACTTATCAAATTACTTATCCGGTATTAAAGCAATTTTCACGTAACAGTGTACATTATTCGTTTTTACCTGGTGCCAGTTTGTGGTTGGACAATCATTACCAGCAATTGGCACCTGCCTGTGCCAAAGATAAACCCGGTAGAATGGATCCCCGCGTTCGCGTGGATGGTACGAGCCAAACTCCTTCAAGCAGTTGTACAATGTTTTTAAAACAAAACGAAAAAGCTGCATTAGAATGGGCACTCGAAACCAAATTGGCCGAATTTGAAAACCACCACCATTAAGAAAGATAACGCCGGCTTAATCCCCGGCGTTATACCATCCCTATGATTACATTACGCGATCTCAGTTTACGCCGTGGCAAGCAAGTCTTGCTGCAACAAGCTAATTGGACGCTTTATCCTGAGCAACGTGTCGGTATTATTGGTGCGAACGGCGCAGGAAAATCGAGTCTTTTTTCGCTTTTATTAGGCCGCTTGCATGCTGACGAGGGTGAGCTTAGTATTGCTGGTCGTCCCGTTTTTGCGCACGTCGCGCAAGAAACACCAGCTTATGCCGCCAGCGCACTTGATTATGTGATGGATGGTGATGCGGAATTACGTCGTTTACAACAAGAATTAATACAAGCTGAAACTAAACATGATGGTATGCACATTGCGGCATTGCATGAACAGTTGAGTATTATTGATGCGTATTCAGCGCCGGCGCGTGCAGGCCAACTGCTGGCTGGTCTGGGTTTTAGCAGTGAGGAACAAAATCGTCCTGTCAGTAGTTTTTCGGGAGGCTGGCGGGTACGTCTGAATTTGGCACAAGCATTAATGTGTCGTTCTGATGTATTACTGCTGGATGAACCAACTAATCATCTTGATTTGGATGCCGTATTATGGCTTGAACAATGGTTATCGAAATATCAAGGTACCTTATTACTGATTTCACATGACCGTGACTTTTTAGATAAAACTGTCGAACACATTGTCCATTTAGCACAGAAAAAATTAAAGCTCTATGTAGGCAATTATTCTACTTTTGAAAAACAGCGCGCTGCCGATTTATTATTGCAACAAGCCACTTTTGAAAAACAACAAAAACATCTCGCGCATCTACAAGCTTTTGTAGATCGGTTTCGCGCCAAGGCAACCAAAGCCAAGCAGGCACAAAGTCGATTAAAAGCCATTGAAAAAATCGATGTGATTTGTGCTGTACAAAAAGATACGCCTTTTCAATTTGAATTTAAATCTCCTAAAGAATGTCCCAATCCACTCATTAAACTCGAGCGCATGACCGTTGGATATGGCGATAAAATCGTACTTTCAAACATCAATTTGAATATTGCACCAGGTGAGCGTATTGCCTTATTGGGACCCAATGGCGCAGGTAAGTCTAGTCTGATTAAATCCATCGCAGGTGAATTGGTTTTATTATCCGGTCAGCGCGAAGCCAGCTCAGGTTTGAAATTAGGGTATTTCGCGCAACATCAAGTGGATAAATTACAATTAACTGAAAGTGCATTATTTCATTTGCAGCAATTAGCCAAGCAAGTGCAGGAAGTGGAATTGAGAACATTTTTAGGCGGCTTTGGATTTAGTGGCGATAAAATTTTTGAACCAGTTAAGACGTTTTCCGGTGGTGAAAAATCGCGCCTAGCTTTGGCATTACTGGTTTGGCAACGACCCAATCTCTTGCTATTAGATGAACCAACTAATCATTTAGACCTCGATATGCGTAATGCGCTCAGCATCGCTTTGCAGGAATATGAAGGTGCAGTGATTTTGGTTTCACATGATCGTTTTTTAATACGTACCACGGTCGATGAGTTAATGTTGGTTAGCGATGGTAAACTACAGCCGTTTAGCGGCGATTTAAATGAATACCAATCTTGGTTGCTTGATTTTCGTAAACAGCAAAATACTGCGTCAAATGACGACAAGAATGATCAATCCAAAAAAGCCTTGCGTCAGCAAAATGCCAAAGAGCGTGAAGCATTAAAGCCATTAAACAGTAAAATAAAACAATTAGAAAGTAAGCTGGATAAATTGCATAAGCAGACTAAAGAATTAGAAGATAAATTGGCAGATAACGCTCTTTATCAAACAGAAAACAAAACGATTTTGCAACAAACTCTGCAACTACAGGCTGTGAATAAAAAGGAATTGGAACAATTAGAAAATGATTGGTTGCAAGCATGTGAGGAAAGAGATAAGTTTTATTAAAAACAAAAACGGGAGGAAATTATGTTTTCACCAATAAATCAAAAAAAAATAAATGGTCAGTTATTAGCAGAGCCAGATGTTAAAAAAACTAACCAGGATTTTAAACGAAAATGGAAACCGACTTTTACAATGGTGTCGCTTGAGCAGGCAACAATACAAAGTGATACTAATCCGCCTCCATTTCAAAAACGTCAGCGGCAGATTTAGTATAAGCTAGATAAAGTAAGATTAGTCACAATGAATATGATATTTCAGTGAATCTGCAATATCATGCAGATGAACAAGATAAAAACCGACCGCATTAGTTGTCAGGATACCTAAACGATGAGTAATTTACTCACACTAAACAATGTCTCGCTTGCTTACGGCCTTGATCCGTTATTGGAAAAGGCTAATTTTCAAATTGAAAAAGGTGAACGCGTTTGTTTAGTTGGACGCAATGGTGCGGGTAAATCTTCTTTATTTAAATTGATTAATGGTAGTGTGTTACCTGATTCTGGATCAGTCTGGATAAAGCCGGGCTTACGTCTAGCACGTCTTTCACAAGATTTGCCAATGGATGGTTCGCTAACGGTCTATGAATTTGTAGCACAAGGTTTAGCTGAAGCCGGTAATTTGTTAAGTGCTTATCATCATGCGGCTCATGACCTGGCACAAGATCCATCGAAACAGGCCATGGCAAAACTGGAAAGATTGCAGGCACAATTGGATGCAATTAACGGTTGGCAGTTTGATCAAAATATTAATACGATTTTGACACGTCTGGATTTGCCAGCGGATAAGCTTTTAAGCGAATTGTCGGGTGGTTGGCAGCGTCGTGCTGCACTTGCGTGTGCCCTGGTGGCTTCACCCGAATTATTGTTATTGGATGAACCGACCAATCATTTAGATATGGAAGCGATAGAGTGGTTGGAAAATTATTTGCTGAATTGCGATACGACTTTATTTTTTATTACCCATGATCGTGCACTTTTACAACGATTGGCGACACGTATTATTGAATTGGATCGTGGCCACTTAACTTCCTGGCCAGGTAATTATAAAAATTTCCTTTTTCAAAAAGAAGAATTATTGCGTGCCGAAGCAAAACATCATGCGGAGTTTGATAAGCGTCTAGCCGAAGAAGAAAAATGGATAAGACAAGGTATTAAAGCGCGGCGTACACGCAATGAAGGGCGTGTCAGGGCCCTAGAAGCCATGCGCATGGAGCGCAGTAAACGGCGTGTGGTGCAAGGTAACGCTTCTTTTTCATTGAATACCGCCAATCAATCAGGCCAATTAGTCGTTGAAGCGACACAAATCAATCATCAATTTAATGGCAAATTTATTGCTAGAGATTTTTCTACACGCATCATGCGTGGTGACCGCATTGGCTTAATTGGTCCTAATGGCATTGGTAAAAGCACCTTGCTCAATATTTTATTGGGTAATATGGAGCCGCAAGAAGGTGAAGTTAAAATCGGCACCAATTTGCAAATAGCTTATTTCGATCAAAAACGCCAGGCGCTGGATTTAGAAAAAACTGTCATTGATAATGTCGTCAGTGGAAAGGACACCATTGAAATTAATGGCAAGTCAAAGCATGTCATGAGTTATTTAACTGATTTTTTATTTACGCCGCAACGCGCTATGACACCAGTGAAAGCTTTATCGGGTGGTGAGTGTAATCGACTATTGCTTGCACGTTTATTTTCACAACCTGCTAACTTGTTGGTCATGGATGAACCCACCAATGATCTCGATATTGAAACATTGGAATTATTGGAAGAATTATTGGCTGAATATAAAGGCACGCTCTTAATCGTCAGTCATGATCGTGAATTTTTGGATAATGTTGTGACATCGAGTTTTGTGTTCATGGGCGAGGGTAAGATTGAGGAATATGTTGGCGGCTATCAAGATTATCTGACCCAGCGTAATGAGGCTGCGCCTACTCTTATCAAAGACTCGAAGGTTGCAGAACACAAAACCAAGCAAGTTAAAAAACTCAGTTACAAAGAACAAAAAGAATTGGATGAATTGCCCAAAAAAATCGAAGACATGGAAAGAAATAAAAACCTACTGCAAGAAAAAATCGGTTGTCCG
>CAYUYG010000162.1:0-4739 GCA_964449125.1 uncultured Coxiellaceae bacterium
TCCTACCGATATTTTACGTTTTCCAGGTGTATTGGAAACACGAGAAACGGATTTAACCGCATTACAAACACACGTGATGAGCTTAGTGACAACCACACTCAAGGAATTGGTAGGCGTTCGTCAGCGCGAAGGTGAAGAGTTAAAACAATTATTTTTACAACGTATGGACGCTATCCTCAAAGAAGTAGCCAAGGTGAAAGAAAATTTGCCGCGCGTATTAGTTCATCAACGTGAACGTTTGCAAAAAAGATTTGCCGAAGTGAAGCTGGAGCTGGACTCTGTTCGCCTCGAGCAGGAAATGGTTATGTTTGCTCAAAAAATCGATATCGCGGAAGAAATAGAGCGTATAGAAACTCATGTAACCGAGGTACGCCGGGTTTTGAAAGAAGGCGGAATGGTGGGGCGACGTTTGGATTTTCTGTTACAAGAATTAAATCGTGAGGCTAATACCCTGGGTTCAAAATCAGTTGATGCGGTGCTGACCCATGCGGCTGTTGAGATTAAGGTATTGATTGAGCAAGTACGCGAGCAAGTACAAAACATTGAATAAAAGGTGGGATTTTTATCTCTATGTTTTTATAAGCACGGTTCAATAAGCAATCAGTCAGGAAAACAGGTAATGGCTTATTAATGCTGCATGGTCAATCTGTTTCGAAACCGGATGCGAAAAAAATAATTGCCACAATACAAACAAGGCGAGCAATTTAACAAGAATGGCGAGTGTAATTTCTTTACGAAATTTGTTTTGCAAAAAAAACTGAATGACAGATCTCATGTGTTGTCGTGTTCAAGTAATTTTAATACTAGATTAAATCGATCAGGGGCAAAAACACGCGCGAGCAAACGCAAGCGTTCAAAGACAATATTGCGGCGCAAAAATAGTCCGGCCATCAAGTTGTCTGGACTATTATTTTCCTCAGCATACATCAATAATTTTGAAGCTGAACCTGGATCTATCGTATCAATGGCTTGTAAAAGACGCAGAATGCGCGAGGTTTTGATATGTGCACAAAGTGTCACGAAATCATCTTCCTTACCCAATTCAAAACTTTTAAGTTCATCCAGTGTTTCACCTAGTTTTTTAATGCTTTGTTCAAGGGCTGGATTGCCATCGAGCGTAAAATCTTCAACGGTTTCCATAAAAGCGATGACCCGATAAATCATCGGATCATCGTAATTTTTCCAAAATTCATGCGAAGACATTAAATCTAAATTTGGCATGCTATCCTCATTATGACGGTCTCACACCCTGGGCATTGGCCACCAATAAATCTTCTGAGTTTTGTTGCGTCAGGATCGTTAAGGCATTATTCATGACTTGCGCGGTCAATAATTGTTTTTGCAGCTGAACTAATTGGGTGGTCAGAATATAATTTTGTGATTCAAACATGAGTATTTGTCTGAAGACTTTACCCAGCTCTTCGCTGGCAATTTGTGAAATCCATTCAGAATTACTCGCTTGCGAAATCAACTCATTTTGTGTGGTCGTAAATGAATTACCATTTTGAAAATCGGCATATTGATTGCTCAATACATAACCGTTGAATGATTCAACGGACATGATCGTGTTGTAATAATTTTGGTAACGTTTTTGATCCTCTTCAGGTCCTTGCCAGCTCAAATTAGGAATCGTGTGGGTTAAGGTTAGGCCACCCGCATTCTTGACATAATTGAGAGGTAAAGCGGGCGCTTTCGGCACAGGGGGTAACCCTAGCATGGTAGAATACGCCAGATCATTAATATTGGGGATGACTCTTAATACGCCCGGCGTGTCGATTGGCGTTGTAAAGCTTGCAATCGGCTGACCAAATAAATCGGCGGTTAATTGTTTCTGATAGCTATTTTGAGTATTAAAGTTTTGGACGATTAAATTTCCCAGGGTCGCAAAATCGGATTGCAGTTTGGCTGTGCTGTCTGAATCATCTTCTTTAAACAATTTACTTGATAAATCATTGATGGCCAGCAGTGTGCCATAAGTGTACTGCTTAATAAAAAAAAGGTATTCCGTATCGCTTTGCGCACGCAAGTTTGTAATGGAGAGAAGGCTCACTGTGGTGGCAGCACCTGCCAGGATCAAGTATTTTTTAAGAAAGCTAACACGCATAAAACAACTCCTTTACAGGGATGCATTCATTAATATTTGATATTCCAACCAGTGCCTTTGTTTGGAGTCGTATTGGGGGCGCCAGCATTGTTAGCAGGTTGAGTGCCAAATCCGGTGTAGGGTTGCGGCTGCGTTGGGGCAGGTTGGTTGCCAATTGGTGCTTGCGCTGCAGGTAAGGTTGAGCCCCCGCCTGGTGCGGGTGGGGACGTCGGTGCAGGTGCGACGTTCGGTTGCGCAGTAGGAGACGTTGGGCTGCCCCCCGTGTTGGTTGGCGCACTAAGCGTTGTCGTAGTTTGCGTTGTGCCGGCAGCATTAGGCTTTTCTGGTGCGGGCGGTCCAGGCTGTTTTGCATTCAATATTTCATTAATTTGATTAGCCGCTGGCGACTTGGTTTCTTGGCCCATGGTATTAACTTTGCTTTTAAATTGATCAGGGGTCATGACTTTGTTGGCTGGTGGAACAGGGGCAGTGGGTAATGGCGCGGGGGTATTATCGTTCTTCTTTGCTCCAAAACCAAAAATAGATTGCGCACTAACGGGTGAAACAAGGCTGGTTAGGCTGATAATACTGATGATTAAAATAAACGCACGCATGTTAAGCCCTCATGCAAATAGTTGCTTCCTGAAAGTAGCTGATAATGAGAAATAGTATACTGCATTTATTAAAACTTCATAGTCAAAAACCCATGGCGGCCATCCTGGCCAGATAGTTGTAATTCATGGGCATCTAAGATAATAATACTTATTAATGCCCGTGTAAGGATGCTCGTATGCCTGTCCGCGATATTTTTAAGGTTAAAGTCAAAACCTTTTTAAACCCGAGTGGTTGGCTTGATCTGGAATCGCTGATTGCTTACAACCGTACCTTATGGGATGTATTGCGCGGTTTATTTATGCCGCCCAAACCAGTTCGCGAAGAAACCTTTGAACAAGCTATAAAACGTTTCGGATTGACCGAGGCGGATGTAAAAGAAAGAATAAAAAACTATCGTCTGTTTGCACTCATTTTTTTAATCTTTGGATTAGTCTTATTTGCATACTCTTTTTATTTATTGTTTCGACATGGAACATTTCTTGGTTGGCTGCTTGGCATAGCAGTGACTACTTTATTTTTTTCACAAGCATTTAGATATGATTTTTGGGCATTCCAATTGAAGCGCCGTCAGCTCGGTGCGACATTTGCTGAATGGAAACGCTCCATCCTTGGCGACAAGGGACCTTCTGCATGAATCTTTTTGAACTTGCTCCGAACGATAAATCACTCGAGTATCTGGCTAGCATTTTTGGAACCATGAATGGTGTGTTGACTAAGGATGCTGGCCCTGCTGGTTCCTTGTCTTTATTAGGTACCATGTTCAGAACATTTAACTCGATTGTGCTAGTGATCGGTGTGCTTGTCGTGGTCTACATTACCGTGGTAGGTGTTCTTGCAACAGCACAAGAAGGCGAATTTCTTGGTAAAAAATGGAATTCATTATGGGTGCCGATTCGTGTTGTGCTAGGCATAGCCGCATTGGTGCCAACCGGTTCAGGTTATTCAACCTTACAAATAGTGATGATGTGGGTCATCGTGCAGGGAATTGGCGCGGCGGATGTTTTATGGACAACTGCCCTGAAGTATATTGATGTTGCCGGTTCGCCGTACGCGCAAGTTACCATTCCAGGGCCGGGTGTGCAGAACACAATTAGTAACTTATATAAAGGATTGGTTTGCGATATTACCACCAAACAAAGTATTACCGACCCATCTGCACTAAAGCACGGTGGTTATTATTGTAATGGTTCCAATAGTCAGTTTTGCAAGCAAGGTATACCTACTTTTGATCCAAACGCGCCGGGTACGACCATGACGTTTGGACCTTCAGGTCAATGCGGAAAAATAACGTATTGTGATATTAATAAAGCTTGCGGGGGGAGTGGGGGAGGCCAACCTGATTCCGTAAAATGCGCAGCTTGTCAGGGACAACGGCTTGCACTTGCCAAGATATTCCCAGTTTTAACAGGTATTGCTACTGAGCAAGTCAATGCTGATACCTCATATCGTGATTTTTATTACACTTCTTCGATGTTTGCCAATAAAGCCGATTGGGCTTGGATTTATGACTTTTGTCGTTCCCGAACTCCAGCCATACCCCAATCACAGTGTTGCGTAGCGACGCGTTCGCCGTTTCAAATTTGTAGAGCACCCGTTGGTAAGAGTGGCAATCCTAATTTTCCTTCCCCTAACTCACAGGGTCAACCTCAAAACCCGAGCGATGATACGGTTATCAATTTATATTGGGCGCATCGTATTAAGGATCTCGTGGGCGGCTCTGATTTTATTGAGACCTCAGTTAAATTATATCTTGATACCATCACCAAATCGGTGACAGATTTTATTACGGCTCAAGCATTAACGAATCCCCAAGAATTAAGCGGAAAATTGAAAGATGCGCAGGAAACAGGGTGGATATTTGCAGGAAGTTATTATTACACCATTGCTCAAATGAATGATAATAATTTGCAAGCTGCTATTCCCACGTTAACAGCCGAAGCTTCTTCACCCGTACAAACAGATTTAAATAATTACCGCAACAATTACGCTGCTGCGGAGACGTTGATGGGAGAAGCATCCGGTGCAACGGGTATGTTTGCTT
>CAYUYG010000163.1:0-4729 GCA_964449125.1 uncultured Coxiellaceae bacterium
GGACGCATTGGGATGCGGTATTTTAGCGCTTCAATATCCTGCTTGTACAAAATTACTTGGCCCCATTGTACCTGGCACCATGGTGCCAGTTGGCGCACGCGTACCCGGTACCGATTATTTGCTCGATCCTATATTGGCCGCTTTTAATATTGGCACCATTTTACGTTGGGTGGATTTTAACGATACCTGGTTAGCCGCTGAGTGAGGACATCCTTCCGATAATTTAGGCGCGATTCTCGCGGTGGCAGATTATATGAGCCGCAAAAAAATCGCACAGAAACAAGCACCGATAGTAATCAAAGATGTTTTGAGTGCCATGATTAAAGCGCATGAAATTCAAGGTGTGCTGGCATTAGAAAATGGTTTCAATCGCCTGGGCTTTGATCATGTCTTATTAGTGAAAATTGCTTCGACCGCGATTGCAGCCTATTTATTGGGCGGCACACGCGAACAAATTACGAATGCCTTATCCCAAGCTTGGTTAGATGGGGCCGCACTGCGCACTTATCGTCACGCACCGAACACGGGATCTAGAAAATCCTGGGCAGCAGGTGATGCAACCAGCCGTGCAACCCGACTTGCTTGGATGACTATGCAAGGTGAATTAGGATATCCCAGCGCCCTCACTGCGAAAAAATGGGGTTTTTACGACTCTGTCATGAAAGGTGAAAGCTTGAAGCTGTCACGTGAATTTGGTAGTTATGTTATGGAAAATGTATTGTTTAAAATTTCTTTTCCTGCCGAATTTCATGCCCAAACAGCGGTTGAATGCGCAATCAAATTGCATCCGCAAATTAAAGACAAGCTTGATCAAATCGAGAAAATTGTCTTAACGACACAAGAATCGGCAGTGCGTATCATCAGTAAATCCGGCCCACTACATAATCCAGCTGACCGTGATCATTGTCTGCAATATATGGTCGCAGTAGGATTGCTGGAAGGTGATCTAAAAGCGGATCATTATGAAAATGATTATGCGCAGGATCCACGCATTGATGCATTGCGGGATAAAATGCTGGTTGAAGAAGATAAGCAATTCACCAAAGATTATCTGGATCCAGAAAAACGTTCTATTGCTAATTCAATTCAGATATTTTTTAAAGACGGTTCTAAGACAGAAAAAGTCATTGTCGAATACCCCGTCGGCCATCGCCGTCGTCGCGAAGAAGGCATTCCTCTCATGTTTGAAAAATTCGAGGAAAACATTCTGACTCATTATCCTGCTAATAAAGTTCGAGAATTACTTGAGCTATTTAAGGATCCAAAAACCTTGGAATCAATGCCAGTCAATGAATTAATGGATTTATTTGCAGTCAGTCATTTGAAACAAGTTGTCACGAATAATTAACAGCCACATCGACACCTTCCCCTTTCAGGGAAGGTGTCGAGATGGATGAGGTGGGGTATTACCGAATATGAGGTCATGCTGGTAGGTTGGACTAAGCGTTGTACGCGCAGCCCAACGTGAAGAAGATTGTCATCTATGTGAGATCTATCTTGTTAATCCCTGTGTCATTCCCTGAATCGATGAGCCAACATCCTGAATAGTTGAACCGAAACGCTCTTTTAAGTTTGCAAGACTTGGCGAAACAATATTACCCAGCCATTGAACTGCAGGTTGGAAAGTACCAACTAATTGAGATTGCTGCCACCAGGCTTGGGCTGATAAAGGGGTCAATTGTATGACAAAAATAAGAACCAGGTTAATTAAAAAACCACGGGCAAAACCAAATACTGCGCCTAATATACGATTGCCAAAACCCAGAATACCGGTTTGAAAAGCAATATTTAAAAAATAACCTAGCAACGACCCCGCGAGTATGGTTCCTGCAAATAAAACTGCAAAACTGACACCCAACGCAGCATAAGAAACCGGTTGTGCTGCACTCATACCGATAGCGGTGGAGGCTTGATTAACTGCATTTTGAACACTTGGTGCACTGGTAAAAGCAGTAGCCAAAGGATTAGCAAACATGGAAGCAACGATAAAAGCAGCAACAAGCGTCGCTAAGGAGACTAATTCCCGGACTAATCCTCGTCCAAAACCTGCCAAAATTGAGAAGAAGAATATAGCCAAAATGACATAATCAACCCAGTTTAAATTCGACATAACTCGTCCCTTGAATGCTAATTTTAAATAGTATAGACGGAGGCAAGGTTAA
This sequence comes from uncultured Coxiellaceae bacterium, assembly GCA_964449125.1. Taxonomy (GTDB): domain Bacteria; phylum Pseudomonadota; class Gammaproteobacteria; order DSM-16500; family DSM-16500; genus Aquicella. Next base: position 2,163 of record CAYUYG010000163.1, read on the forward strand.
GCGCCAGTAAAGCGTTTTTGCGGCGGTAGTACCGCCAAGATTCGGTCAGGTACGTCGGTAAAAACAGCCGCTACACCCCAGGAATAAAACTCTAAGGCTTGCTGCGGACTATTCACTGTATAAGACAAAACTGCTCTGCCGGTATCCTTAATTTTTTTAACCCCATGCGGACTGACAATTTCCGAATTTAAGTGTACAGAAACGCAATTGAGATCATCGCAGATAACTTGCCAATCACTTAACCATTCATGCATTAACAAACCCATTAAACAACTGGATGAATTTTTTCTTAATAAACGCAAAGCATCGATGGAAAAACTTGAGAACAAGAAAGTAGATTGTTGATCTTGTAAAAAAGGCTGCATTTGCTGCAAGACGGTTTTGACTAATTGCGTCTCCTGGCCGGGTAATGGTTTAATTTCAATATTGGCGGACATCTTCATACTTCGTAAAAAATTCACGACAGTCAGCAAATCAGGGATACGCTCCCCTGCAAACGGATAATCAAACCAAGAACCTGCATCCAGTGTTCGTAAGTACGCATAATCAAATTGTCCAGGGTCACCCCAACCATTTGATGTTCTATCCAGTAATTCATCATGAAAAATGATGGGGGTACCGTCTGCCGATAACATCACATCAAACTCAACCCATTTTGCACCCATTTGCGCAGCTTTGACAAAAGCTGCCATGGTGTTTTCAGGAGCGTAAGCACTCGCTCCCCGGTGCGCGATAACGGGCGGTAAAAAACTTAAGGATTTAGTCACTAGAGATGCATTCCTATCACACCCATTACAATCAGGGTTAAAAATATTATTCTTTTTGTTGAAATCGCCTCATTAAAATAAGCGACACTAATTGCATAAACCAAGACCGTACCAACACCTGACCAAACAGCGTAAACGATGCTTAGTTCAATGGTTTTCATCGCAAATGTCAACGCAATAAAGGAAACGGAATAAAAAACAGAAAGTGAAAGCACGGCTTTTTTATAAGTAAGCCCATGCGATAACTTCATACAAATGGTACCCATCACACCAAAGATAATAGCGATAAATAAGGAAAACCAGCCGTTCGTTGCAATGGATAAATTCATGCCTGTTTTAATCCTATCACACCGACAATAATGCAAATTAATGACATCACTTTTAATTGGGTCACCGCTTCATGAAAAAAACAAATCCCAATAATGAAAATCAGCAAGGTGCCCAATCCTGACCAGATAGCGTAGGCAAAACCAATTTCAAGTTTTTTTAGTGATAAGGTTAAAAATCCAAGCGACATAGCGTAAAAAACAAAAATGAGTAATGACGGCCCTAGTTGGGTAAAACCGTCTGCCAATTTCATCGAAGTGGTTCCTGCTACCTCGGTAAAAATGGCAAACGTTAAATACAACCACGCTAAGGCGTTTGTCATTAATGTGGCATCGCTTTTTGCATTAATTGATCAGGAAAAGAAGCAATGATAACACTGGCTTGCAGTTGTAATTTATTGCCCACTGACAAAGATTGCGGCGCTGGCGCAACTGATCCCGCCACACTGACCATTGCGTCCATACGTTGTTTTCCAAACAAGGTATTTTGCGCCATTGGCATAGGCATTTCTGAAGTAAAGAAATTGATTTGATAAAGATAATATTTTTGATCTGGATAAGTTTTATTTAACGTATCAATTTCAGCTTTGGCTTGCTGATAAATATTATTGCGCAATGCTGTATTTGCTTGACGCAGCTCGTCTTCGCTTGGTGTAAATTGAACGCTGTAAATAGTAAATGTCACCCCAGGTTTGCTAATTGATTTCGCCTTAGCTCGCAAGTTACCCAAATCAGCTTGCTGCAAACGAGCTTGTGCCAGAATCTGGACGCTTTCGAGACCTGACTTATCTTGTTGACGGTCAAATGAAACAATATGCCATTCACCCTTATCTGATAAACGTTTTAATTGCTGTAAAATATCATCTTGCATGCGCTCCATGCCCTGATCCGTCACCGCCGCATTTACCATCACATTCACTAGAGCGGTTTGGGTTGTCACCCATTGTTCCGCTTGCAATGGCAGAGTCACTTTATTGATCAATCCATCGATATTAATATCTGCCCAGGCGGGGAAAGATAGTAAACAAGCGAGTACGGCTACCGCTAATTTCTTCATGTTCTTGTTCCTTATTTAATTGACCAATCACGGGCAAGCACCCCTTCATTTTAAGCAAGTTAACGACCAACTGCCAGCCTAACTCTTCCATTCCGAGACTTAACTGATAGAATATGCACTCTTAAGCAAGCCAAGACCCAGGGCAATAATGAAACACACCGATATTTTTCACCCTCCCGTACCCACTACCCGGGAGGACAATATTGTTTGGAAAAACTTACAGGGTGCGAGCCTGGGACTAGCATTAAGTGAAGCTATTCGTCACAGCAAACGTCCTATGCTTATTATTGCCCCAGACAGCTTGACTGTTTCTTATTTAACCGAGGAACTCAGTTTTTTTGGCGGCGAGCAGGAAAAAATCCTGTCTTTTCCTGATTGGGAAACCTTACCTTACGATCATTTTTCCCCGCATCAAGA
>CAYUYG010000164.1:0-4696 GCA_964449125.1 uncultured Coxiellaceae bacterium
TATTTTTCCGTACCTTTAATTGCCTGAATTGCTGGGTTAAATGAAAGTATTGCAAAAAATATCATGGCCTATCGAAATGATAAGGGTGCTTTTAAAAATCGGAAGCAATTGAAAAAAGTACCGCGACTTGGCGATAAAACATTTGAACAAGCCGCTGGTTTTTTACGTATCGTTAACGGTGATAATCCGCTTGATGCATCGGCTGTCCATCCTGAAGCTTATTCAGTGGTGCAGCGGGTACTTGACGATCAGCAAAAAAATATCAAGGACCTATTGGGCAATAGTCAGGTATTAAAAAAATTAAATCCTGCTAATTATACCGATGAATATTTTGGTGTGCCAACGGTTACGGATATTTTTCAAGAGCTCGAGAAACCAGGACGCGATCCTCGCCCTGAATTTAAAACTGCGCATTTTCAAGAAGGCATCAATACTTTGCAGGATTTGCAAACGGGTATGGTCTTGGAAGGGGTCGTGACAAATGTTGCGAATTTTGGCGCATTTGTTGATATTGGCGTTCATCAAGATGGACTAGTCCATATTTCTCTGCTGGCAAATCATTTTGTCAAAGATCCGCATCAGGTAGTGAAAGTGGGTGACATTGTTAAAGTAAAGGTTTTAGAGGTGGATGTGGCACGCAAACGTATTCAGCTTAGCATGCGTTTGACAGAAACACCGACTGCAAGTCATTCTGCACACAGCAAACAACCTGTGCGACAAGCTAAAGCGACCGCTAAACCTGCTGAAACAACGATGGCCAGTATGTTGCTAAATGCGTTAAATAATAAAAAATAAAATAATCGGCGGTTATCTTGTTTAATGTAACCGCCGATGAAAGATAGCTTATTATAACTTGCCTTCTTTTTTCAGATTAACAATTTGTTTATTTATTTCGATTAATAAAGCGGGATTATTTTTGTCCACGACGATTTCAAATCCCTCACCAAAATTTCTCTTCAAAATCGTTTTATAGTGAGGATTTAATTTTTCCTGATAAAGATTGCCAATTTCTCCACGAGCAATCGCGTCTATTTTACCGCTTTGTAGAGCCGGAATCAGTTCTGCTTCAGAAGGGTAATTAACAATAATTTTTTCCCAATCGAGGTTAGCCTCTTTTAAGCGTTGTATCGCATATAAAGCACCTGTCGTTCCTGGAACGACCCCTATTTTTTTATTTCTAAAGTCGGAAATAGTTTTGTAAATATCTGTTGCGTTTGCTCGAATCAGCAAAGACTGAGAAAATTCAATGGTGGGAACGGAAAAAACAGCGCCTTGTTCTTCTCGCGCTTTTGTTGCAGAAAATCCACCAATGGCGACATCACAGAGCGTATAAGCTTTGCTGGGCATAGACCATAGTTGTTCGTATATTTTTTCAGGATAAAATTTGACTTTAAGGTGAAGAAGCTTCGCAATATCTTTTATTAAAGTCGCTTCATATCCCTGTCCATCACCATAAGAAATAGGTTTAAATTCAGAATACGCGCAAACGGTTAATTGACCGGGTATTTTTGTAGACAGTGCATAAGCATGCGATGTAATTAATAATAAGAAGAAGCTGAAGTAAATTTTTTTCATGAGCGCTGCCTTGATGTGCTGATGGACGGGTAGTGGGGAGTATTTTTATTATATCGGAAAGATTTTATCCGGCCAAGCGATGACCGGATAAAATATTAGCTGCATCTATATTTGCATGAAATATGATCCAATGATTCACTAATACTAACCGTTTTTTCATTTAATTCTTTTAAAATTTGTATGGTATCAGCCTGTAAACTCGTGGAGGAAAGATAATAACCGCTTGCGAAGGCAGTCAGGGCAAGTGTACCAAGTCCAATGGGGCCGGTTAAGACACCAAAAAGCACAGCGCCACTCAGCGCGACAGGCGCAGCAATCGCCCCGCCAACGGCTATCTCTTTATTATGGTTGCGGTGAGCGGATAAGGTCTCCACATCATGTTGATAGGCTTCTGCAAGGATTGCTTTAAATGCAGTGAGTAATTGGAGCATTTCTTTAATAGTGCCATGATGAGTGGGGGCTGCATAGGGGTTGGAATTGTAGGCATCAATCGCTTCTTCAATCCTTGCTAATAAATACGAGACAATCGTTTGTTTTTCAGCATCGGTTTTTAATAGTTTAGCTTGTTTATCTCGTAATCTTTCTACAATTGGAATTAAAGGTTGCAATTCCAACGTTGTTTCAAAACGAGTCGGAGGGATTTTAAACATACGCAGCATGGCTTTCTCCTTTTCAAAAACTATCCTAGAGAAACAGTTTATAGAATTATGCTTAAGATTGTCTTAATCCTGATTGACTGACTCAGCTTGCCACAGTATTTGTTGAGCTGCAGGATTATTAAACACAACGTGTTTATGTAAACCGATTGTAATCAGGTCTGGCGCAAGTCCTCGCATCATCGCAAGGGCAGCTGTTTTTTGTGCTTCAGTGGTAGTGGGGTTTTCAAGGATTGCGATATTTGCTAAAAATGCAGCGACGGTGCCTTTGCGTATCTGCTTGCCATTTATGGTCGCCTTATCCATCCCATCTGCTAAAATATCTTGAGGATGTACTCCTGGCATAGTCTGTTCTCCTAATTTCTTAAACTTTCACCTTTAGTTTCGGGGACGAAAAAATACACAACCAAAGCGGTCACTGCAGCGCAACAAGCTATATAAATGGCAGGAGCGATAGCAGAATAAGCGATTAACCACGCACATAATATGGGTACTGTTCCACCTAAAAATCCATTTCCGATATTATAACCAAGTGATAAACCCGTGTAACGCGCAGGTGGTGGAAAGTTTTCGACGACTGCGATGCAAGTAGTGCCTTGCTCAAGCGAACTAGCGATAGTAAAAATACTTAAAATGACAATGATGAGCGCGACATTCGTCTTCTGCAAAAAATAAAATCCTGGAATAACGATGCAGGCAGTGAGAATCGCATTGAACAATAGCATCTTGCGTCGTCCAAGTTTATCGCAAATCCATCCCGCGCCGGGCACCAAAAACAACATACAGGTAATCAGGAAGGTCATGATTACGGAAACTTGGGATACGGAAAATTGTAAATTTTCCCTCAAAAAAATGGGAATATAAACAAAACAAAAATAATAATAAGTACTGCCAAAACACACTAATCCTAATGTGCGCAGTATTTCCCAATAATTTTTTTCTAAAGCAATTTTGATGGGGTTATGCGCTAATTTTTGATGGTCTTTCAAATATTCAAAAACATTGGTTTCGCGCAGACGCAAACGGAACATATAAATCAATATGCACAGAATACCGCTTAGTAAATAGGGAACACGCCATCCCCAGGTAGTTAATGCCTCCTCAGGAAAGACCTTCGCTATAATGATGCCGACTATGGCGGCGAGTAGCACACCTAGGTTCGCGCCGATGCTTGCAAACGACGTGACGGTGGCACGATAATCATGCGGTGCGCTTTCTGCTAGATAAATAAGATTGCCGCTGTATTCGCCACCGATACTAATACCTTGCCATACACGCGTTAAAGTGAGTAGCACAGGGGCTAGCAAACCAATTTGTTGATAGGTCGGTAAGCAGCCAATGAGCAGAGTGGGAACAGAAATCATTAATACAGATAAGCGTAATGTACGAGCGCGACCTTTTCTGTCGCCCATATAACCAAACAAAAGAGCGCCTATTGGCCGGCATAAGAATCCCACCGCAAAAATGCTGATAGTAGCAATCAGTGCGGTGTGCTGATTTTCACTGGGGAAAAATAAGCGTCCAAACAGAGCTGAGAAAATAGTAAATAAACCGAAATCATACCATTCGAGAATATTGCCTAAACTACTGCTCGCAATTGAGGAAAAAATTTTTTTCATATGCCATCCATGTCGAAGATCCTCACTAAGGAGTTTTGTGCTTATCTTTTTTTCCATTTAATATTACAGCCAACACTGGCGTGTTGCTCGTCATCAACAGATTCCCCAGCCAAAATCTGGTTTAACGCATTGCTCAAATCTTTGCCCGTGACGGTCTTTTTATTGCCTGGCGTCGCGTCATCAAAACGTCCTCGATAAACGCATAATAAATCTTTATCAAATATAAAAAAATCCGGCGTGCAAGCGGCATGATAAGCCTTTGCGATTTCCTGCGTGTCGTCATAAAGATAAGGAAAGACATATTGCTGTGTGATAGCTTCCTTGTGCATCTGATCTGGCCCATCTTCTGGATAGGTTTCAACATCATTTGAGCTGATGGCAATAAAGCTAATGTTTTTAGCCTGATACTGTTTGGCTAGCTCATTGAGTTTATTTTGAATGAGTTTAACGTACGGACAGTGATTGCATAAAAACATAACAACAGTGGCAACCGGTGAGCTGAGATCAATAAGAGAAAGAGGTTGATTGGAAACCGTATCCAATAAGTGAAAAGAGGGTGCTTTTGTTCCCAAAGGGATCATGTTGGAAGGAGTTTCAGCCATATTTTTCCGCCTGATTTAAAGGTTGTAATGTTGGGCAAATACGGTATCCTTATATCCTTTTTATTTCAAGTTTAATGCTGCAAAGCCGGAGAATTAATTACAATGAAACGTTTTGTTTTGCGTCGTCTAGTCGCAGTCTTGACTGCATCGGGGATGCTGGGTGTCGCTTCGTTTGCACAAGCCTCGGGTTTCCAATTATGGGAGCAGGCTGGGGCGAACATTGCTAACTACCCGGCGGGTTATT
>CAYUYG010000165.1:0-4668 GCA_964449125.1 uncultured Coxiellaceae bacterium
GGAAAAACGGAAAAAACAAATGGGAAGGCCCATTAAATCAAGAGGTTGGCAACCAATCCAAATGGAGGCGACCATAATGGCAGTAATGGCGATAACGCATTTTACAGCGGTTTTACGCTGATGCGGGAGCGAATAACGGTGAGTAAGCTGCAAAAAAATAGATAATGAACCGAGTGGGTTCATCATAATCACCATGGCCACTAAAAATTTTACTGTATCTGCGTACGTCACGGCTGCCCCGGGATGCTAAAAATGCGAATATCATAGCGAATCAGCTTAAAAATTGCTAGGATGCTGACCGCATATAAAAGAGAGGGAGTTTACTCATGCGTAAGGTTTTTAATTTTAATGCGGGTCCTGCCATGCTGCCGGAAGAGGTATTGTTAACTGCCCAACGTGAAATGCTGGATTGGCATGACACGGGTATGTCGATCATGGAAATGGGTCACCGCGGCCCCGAATTTCAAGAACTTGCCCATCACGCTGAAGCGGATTTGCGTGAATTAATGCAGATCCCCAAAAATTATCAGGTATTGTTTGTCGCCGGCGGTGCCTCCACGCAGTTTGCGATGGTACCCTTAAACTTGTTCGGCGAAAAAATGACGGCTGATTATGTCGATACCGGCATTTGGTCCAAAAAAGCCATCGATGAGGCGCGTCGTTATGGAGCAGTCAATATTGCTGCGCATACCGAACATGCGGATCATCTGCTTTGTGTGCCGCCTCAGGAACACTGGATTTTGGATAAAAATGCGGCTTACGTACACTATACGCCCAATGAAACCATTGATGGCCTCGAATTCCCCTGGGTTCCTGAAACGGGTGAAGTGCCATTAGTCGCTGATATGACGTCCATGATTTTGTCGCGGCCAATTGATGTGAGCCAATACGGCGTGATTTACGCCGGTGCCCAAAAAAATATTGGTCAGGCGGGTTTAACGATTGTGATTGTGCGTGATGATTTAATTAAAGAACCCTTGCCGCGCACACCGACACTCTATACTTACAAAATTTATGCCGAACATCATTCTTTCTACAATACTCCGCCAACTTATTGTTGGTATATCGCTGGTTTGATGTTTGACTGGTTGAAAAAACAAGGTGGTGTTGAGGCGATTTATCAACGTAATCAGCGCAAATCAAAAAAACTGTATGCGTTGATTGATAGCTATTCGGATGTGTATGTGTGCCGTATTGCTCCAAATAGCCGATCGTTGATGAATGTCATGTTTTATTTGAAGGATGAAAAATTGACGCCGCTATTTTTAGAAGAAGCTCTGAAATTAGGTCTAACCAATTTGCGCGGTCATCGCGTGAGTGGCGGGGTGCGCGCTAGCATTTACAATCCGATGCCAGAAGAAGCCATCGACAAATTAGCCGAATTCATGACGGATTTCGCTAAAAAACACGGTTAACAACCGCCAGTTTTATTCTTCTCACCCCACGTTTCTTCGTGGGGTTTTCTCTCGTTAACTCAATGTCATCGTGTTCCTGCATTTAAATGGGTAGTAAAACTATGTCTAGTTCAGGTTTTACCTTTCTAGAAATTCTTTTCAGTTTATTTTTAATTTCCATGCTGCTATTGGGCATGGATGCCTTGTTATTTTCATCACTGCGCGAGGCTAAAATAAATTTATATTACGGTAGCGCTATCCAGCAGCTGACTATGTTAAGAGAGCGTTTAAAAATCATGCCAGAACAGCAAGACAGGGAGGTGGCGCATTGGAACAAGGAAAATGCGCAGCTTTTGCCGCAAGGTCGGGGTACGGTATTTCAGCAAGAGCACAATAAAGTCATCGTGGTTGTATGGGGTGGTGAACAAGAAAAAAATTGCCAACAAAATAAAATCGGGATCGCAGGATGTTTAAAGATTATTTTTTAACAGAAAAAATCCGGGGGATGAGTTTATTGGAAGTGATGTTTGCTCTTAGTCTCGGCATCTTGATATTGGGTTTGCTCATGTCAGCTTTTCAGGCAAGTCAGCGTAGTTTGCGTCTTCAGCATGCCTTATATCAAATACAGGATCATGGCAATTTTGCTATTTCATTATTAACGAATGATATTAAACAAGCGGGACAGTCTGGCTGTGGACGCATCACAGGAAAAACTCCCTTAATCGGCACTGCAAATGAAATAAGCATTCATTATGTGCGAGCAGGCGCTGCTTTGATAAGTGACATGGAAAATACACACGAAGTAATCGCCAGTTCTGAGCCGCGTATTGCTGCCGGCAGTAATGTGATGATTGTCGATTGCATTCGCTCTGAAACAGCACAAGTGCTGCGTGTGTATCATGAAAAAAATCGTCAGCGCATCATCTTACGCAATGCATTGCCGTATAAGTTTCGACGCTATGCTGAAATAGGAATGTTAGTCACCCATCATTATTTTATTGCACGGACGCAGCGCCACTATACGGATGGTTCGCGCATTTATGCTTTATTTGATAATGAAAATGGACGAACGCATGAAATGGTTGAGGGAATTAATCACATGCAATTTGTTTATACCTTAAAACAGGATCATAGCGTCGAAGATAAACCGGCCGATAGCATCACGGATTGGTCGCAAGTCATAGGCATTGCAATAGAGTTGGTTTTATTTACACCGCCATTTAAGCGGAATGCATATGCTTACGCCATTATTAATGCGGGAGTAGTATGAAAACATCAGGATTTACTTTGCTTATTGTTTTAGTTTTTATGCAGATATTAACGATATTGGCATTGGATAGTTTAGCGCAGGGTGCATTGTTAAGCAGGGCTGGTTTTCATCAATATCAAGCTGGGAATTTATTACATCTGGCAGAAGGAGTATTGTCTCAGCTTGAAAAGCAAGCCCGGGTGCGTCATTGTCAAATAGCACCCATGCCTGCTGCGCATTTAGCTAATCAATCTTTATTTTGGTGGCAAACGCATGCTTGTCAGCAGCTTATTGATAAACAGGTTTTTTACTATACCTGGGAAAGAGTGGGCCGTGATTTATGCGCTGTCACCAAGAATAACCAGATGAGCGTCGAGTTTTATCGATGGAGTTTATTTGCGGTGCAGCGTAATACGGCGGTATTGTTACAGAGCGTGGTGGCAACGTCAGCGCCTGTTAAGCCCACTTGCCAAACGCCGCGTGTAATGGTTGCGGGACGACAAATGTATCGCCAAATTAAGTAATTGCTTATTTTTTTTTACCATACTACATTAATCCCATAAATTAGAGCGATAAAGGACGCATCATGACTTCGACAAATCAGCAAACATTGCAAGGAAAAACCATTTTTATTACAGGAGCAAGCCGAGGTATAGGTCGGGAAATTGCATTACGCTGCGCTAAAGATGGAGCCAATATTGTCGTCGCAGCTAAAACGGTGGAACCGCATCCAAGCTTGCCTGGTACAATTTATACGGTGGCAGAAGAGATTGAACAGGCTGGCGGTAAGGCTTTGCCTTTATTACTGGATGTGCGTGATGATGCCATGGTTGAGGAAGCAGTAGCAAAAACGGTTGAAGTATTTCAGGGCATCGATATTTTAGTGAATAATGCCAGTGCGATTAACTTAGGTTCGACCCTTGATATTCCAATGAAACGCTACGATTTAATTTTTGGTGTCAATGTGCGTGGCACCTTCATCAGTTCAAAATTCTGCATTCCGCATTTAAAAAAATCTGCTAATCCTCATATTTTAAACTTATCACCGCCACTGAATATGGAAGCTAAATGGTTTAAGAACCATCTTGCTTATACCATGTCCAAGTATGGTATGAGTATGTGTACGCTGGGAATGGCAGAAGAATTTAAAAAAGAGGGTATTGGGGTTAATTCACTTTGGCCCAAAACACTGATTGCGACATCAGCTGTCTCGGTTAATTTTCCCGAGCAGTATTATCGCGCTAGTCGTAAACCTGCTATTATGGCCGATGCAGCTTATGCTATTTTAACGAGTAATAGTCGTGAAGTAACAGGAAATTTCTTTATTGATGAAGACGTACTGATGGCTCATGGTGTAAATGATTTTGATGCTTACGCGCTTTATCCTGGGGAAAAATTGTTTCCCGATTTGTATATTGAATAAATATTCAAACACCCAAGGAAGGGATTTTGATTAAGGAAAACGAATGGATAAGAACTATTTAAAGATTTGCGCTCAACCTCGGTTATGGATTTTTATTGCGATCATTTTAATGGACTGGCTGTATGTCATTATCGTTCAAAGGCAGCCAAACATTGGTATCAATGCGTGGTTTGTGCTATTTCCCTTTATTTCCTTGTTATATTTTGCAGCTAGTCTGATATCGGTTTTAGGCTTGGCGGCTAAATCTTCATTTGGTACGGCGTTTTCTTGCTGTACCATTTTGTTTGGCGCAATATCTGCTTCTATTTCTTATAATCTTGCCTATCGGCACGCGCACCCGCTGATTGAATCGGTATTTGTTTATTTACTTATTATTAACGCCATTTCATTGCTTTATATCGGTTTTTCTAAAAACAGCGATTGTGAATGATTAATGAGTATCTGGGCTCCATTCAAGCCATGCCAGTAAGGTAGGAAAATACAAGCCCAATTTGATTGGCCGTTTATCGATAAGTTGCATGGCATGTTGATATTTTTGCATTTGTTCTAAATATTTAGTTTGTTCTTCTTTTAAAAATACATCCAGATCATTGCGTGTGAGT
>CAYUYG010000166.1:0-4668 GCA_964449125.1 uncultured Coxiellaceae bacterium
CCAGACCGTGGTATTATTGTTATTTATAATGATCAATATTATTTTGGAGCGAATGCGGTACACTTCCTTGCATTGCTAAATTCTTCCAATGGAATCCTTAATAGAGTAACAGCAATTTTATTTCGTTCTCGCTCATTAGCAAGTATTCTTTATCCCGTTGTTAAATCAACTCGAAGGCTGTTGCTGAATTTCAAAGGTGTTGGTTCAGTTAAACGTAATGAAGGCCCGCCTTTATTTGCACAAGTACTAGGTAAAGATTGGCACACGCTCTCTCCAGTCATGAAAAAACGATTTAGCAATCGTCCCTATAGCAATGACATGGTGTTAGTGAACGGCACAATGACAATTAAAAGCTCACGATGGATGCGCTTTATAAAACCTGCGCTAAAGCTAACAGGTGCGCTTATACAGCAAGATGGTGAAAATATTCCCGTAGTCGTTAAATTTAGAAGCGAACCAAACACATCTAAATATTGGTTTGAGCGTGAATTTAGTTTTAATCAACCAGTGTGCTTTAAGTCGTACATGAGGAATATTAAAAATAATATCATGGTTGAGTTCATGCGCTTTAATGTAGGTTGGCGAGCAAAGTTTTCTGTTAGTGGTGATCGTGTCGTGATGTCGCATTGTGGATATGTGTTTCGTTTTTTTAATATTTTGATACCCGTGCCAATTAGTTTATTCCTGGGAAAGTGTAATGCTGTCGAGGGCCCGATATCAGACGATACATTTAGTATGGAAATGAGCTTAAATCATTTTCTTTTTGGTGAAATTTATCAATACAAAGGTATCTTTAAGATTACTGAGGTGGTTAGTCAATAAAGTGATGATTCTTGGTGGTTATAGCCGTTTTGGCGTAAAAATCGCGGAAGCTTTAATAAAAGGATAATATCCCCGTCATTATTGTTTGCAGATCTGAAAATAAGCTGACAAAAACCCTCCGTCATTTAGAACAAAAATACTTGAAAGCAAACATTAGCAAGCCGTAGGTTGGGCTGAGTTTACGAGGCCCAACGTTTGTATGTTATCAGAAATAATCAGGATGGTTGAGCTAAGCTGCACGAAGTTTAGCGCATACCCTATATTTTAAATCTCAAACCAATTTTGTTGGGCTTCACCTTGTTCAGCCCAACCTACCATTTCTCAACGTTGGACTGCGCAATGTTAGTTCAATTACATTGAGGCTATTTCAGTATTGTGTGGACAGATACGTGATAAAGTTGGATAGTATGAATGCAGCATTCAAAAAATTATTCGCATTGAGAATCTCATGATTCAGGAATCATATTTTTCGCTAGCTGATGAAACTTATTTTATGGCTCATTCTGAGCTAGCTTCTTCTCGTCCGACACTTCTATTTATTCACGGTTTAGGCGACTCACACATCGATTACTTACCTTATCTTTCAAGTGCTCTGATCAACCATTTCAATGTCCTTATTCCGGATTTACTTGGATACGGCAGTAGCTCGTCAGGCCGTGATTACAGTTTTCAGCATCAGACTCAAGGTATCGTGCATCACCTCGATTTCTTGCAGGCCACAACTAAAATAAAATTTAACAATATTATTTTAATAGCCCATTCGATGGGCGGTATTCACGGAACGCTATTGTGTGAATCGGATATAAAAAATCAAATTAAGGGATTTATGAATGTTGAAGGAAGTGTCACTCAATATGGATCGTTCATCTCACAAAACATGGTTGAAGCATTAAAAACACGCCGTTTCGATGATTGGTTTGCTGAGTTCAAAAGCAATATCCATTTTCGTCCCTATTCTGCCTCGCTTGAATTCTGCAACCCAGAAGCATTCCACCAAAATGCAGCAGAGATGTACCATATATGCCATGCATCTACCGGGAAATTCACAAACAGCATGGGTAAAAAATTTGTTTGCCTCAATGTTCGAAAAGTCTATTGCTATGGTGACTTCACTTGCAAAGAAACCCTCGAATTTCTAAATGAAAATAATGTCCCGCTGTATTACATTCCTGCTAAAACGCATTTCGTACTTTCTGAGTGCCCAAGTGATGTTATTAACTTCATTAAAAAATTTGGCGGTGTGAATTAGTCAAAGCTTATATCAGCAAGCTGAGGCGGCGTCAATCCCATTGAAGTTATAATAAATTGATTATTAATAATATTTTAAATGTGACTTTTGTATATACCCCCAATAATACCCCCAGACAACGGCACAACTATTATTTGCATGAAAATTATCATTCTAACTGGATGATATAATAATATTTAATAAACTCTTTTTCGAGGTTCAAAGTGGGTTTTTTGAAGAAATGTAGTAACCATATCAAATCCTTTGTACTTAAGTGCTGCATAGGAATTCTACTATTTTTCCCCAAATTCTCTCTAAAATGCTCATTTAAAATGCAGCTTCTAATTAAGCGGGTCATTGATAGATGGTGCAGAATTAGCAATCAATCGACTTCATTCCCAGGTGATGATGATTATGAGGATCGTATTTATAACTATGCAGCTAATGAAATATTAGAGCTTCCTGGTTCAGAAGGTATGTATGAAGGATTGAATCATGAACAAGTGGTAGCAATAAAAGAAAAAGTAGAAAAAGAGTATCCAACCAAAATAACAGAAGCGAAAAATGAATTTAAAAAATTACAGGAAAATTGTAAGGCAATTAGAGATGGCATAAATAAGGTATTCGACAATGACAAAAATTTTAATCAATTACTTAATGAGGCAATAAAAGATTGTCGAAGAGTAAAGAAAAATTTTAATGCTTATTATAAAGAAGCAAATAATATTATTTCTGATCGCAAAAGTGAGCCAGCTAAGTATGATGTTGATATCTATAAAATGATTAAAAAGCTTAGTTTTATCTTTATTATTTTTGTTAATGTCGGAGCTTATCTATATATTTGGCTTTTATTCAAATTATTTGCATTTAATATGTATGGATATTTCACTCTGACTGATTATGTAACTGCATCATTCAATAAACTAACCTACCCACTCCTATATTCAGCAACTATAATTGCATTAATTCTAGCAGGTCATGTAAATCGGAAAAGAAGACCGAGACAATTAATTGAGTTACATAAAAAACAAGATAAATTTATATTTCCCGCAGCTTTTTTAACGCTTATATTGATGGCTCTTACAGCATTTGTTTATAAAACATATGATCAATTATTCATTATTACGGGCTTAGTGCTCATAGCTATTTTACCCTATATCTTAAATAGGTTTGTAAAGACTTCATTTGAACTAGTTACGCTAGTTATTTTATTCGTCATCTATATATCACAGGTACTTTCAACTTCTTATTTGGAATATTCTCATATAATAAATGCAAAAAGGAACAATGTAGTAATTTACTTTGATGATGGAAAAATTATTGAGAAAAAGTCTCTCGTATTTATACTTAATAATAGTGAATATTATTTTTATTATGACAATACTACTAAAAATGTAGTTGTATATCCTAAAGATAAAATTAATTACGTGATCAATAAATCAAGCTAACTTTCTAATTAACTTAGGCGGTACTATGAAACACTTGGTTACTAGCTTCAAGAATTTGAAGGTATGTATAAAATAACTAGAACCTTTTATTCGCGATGGAAACCATTTAGAGATAGGAAAGCCTTTTAAGCGTTTTGAGGGTCTTCGTTCTCGAGAAATACTTGGGCTTTGGTTGTTATGTGCCGTTATTCAAAGTGATTACAAAAACCATAGATTTAAGATCTGCACTGATCCGCAAGGTGGTGATGGAATTATTTACGATACTGAGGATAAACAAGCATGGCCAGTTGAGCAAATATTGGTATCGCGTAGCAATAAAGAAAAATCTGATATTAAATCAGCAATATTAAAACATATAGCAAGCCGTAGGTTGGGCTAAGCGTTCTGTGCGCAGCCCAACTCTTTATGATGTAGAGACCAGCAATTAGTAATCGTGTTCTTAGAGCTTTACTCAATCGTGTGTTTGAATCTACTGGCTGTCTCTGCTCGCTTTGATTTTGATGTCAAGCGGCGAATAGGCTAGAACTTTCTTTGGTATTCTC
The DNA here is from genome assembly GCA_964449125.1 of uncultured Coxiellaceae bacterium. Lineage (GTDB taxonomy): Bacteria > Pseudomonadota > Gammaproteobacteria > DSM-16500 > DSM-16500 > Aquicella. Next base: position 4,041 of record CAYUYG010000166.1, read on the forward strand.
TGCTGCGCCCAAAAAGCATGTGTCAAATCTGGCTGTCCTCCTGCATTTTGAACCAGGTACGCAGGAAGGCTATTCACCACTTAAATCCACATTAAAATTCTGCTATGAGAGTTTTGATTGGGTGGAAGTGGCTTCAGGCAAATTAGATGGCCATATATCTAATTGATTTAATGAGCAACCTTTTAGTAAAAGCTTTGAGATTGCGTTAATTGATCATATATTTATAATGTGTGGAAAATTTGTCCTTTTTAAGATCTGTTCCTGCAGTTATGAGTCAGTTGATGACATCTAAGCAAAAAAAACGATACCAAAAACTTAATTGAGAGTGCTAGACGAGAATGTGTAAGACTTATAATTTAATTGGTTCTTTAACGGCAATAAAATCTCATTTGCTTAGACACAATATTAAAGAATTTAATTCATTAAATGAGGTTATCTCTTTTCAAAAAAACTACATTTCTTCTCGGCAGCAAATCATTTCAAATCAGAAGATCTTAATAGAGGAAGAAAGAAAAAGTCTTTCCTCTGAAATATTGCAATTAGATAACACGATCGCAACAAAAAAAATTGAAATTGAAAATCAAATACAACAATTTTTTACTGAGGCGGCTTCTATCAATAACAACAA
>CAYUYG010000167.1:0-4627 GCA_964449125.1 uncultured Coxiellaceae bacterium
ACTGATAATGTCATTTTCAATTTTGTCTGCCTGGGATTTGCTCTTGGCCGCTTTGGCAGGATCATGCAGTGCATTGAATAAACCCACCAGTGAACGTGTGATGCCCGAATTATTAATCAAGGCTTTTTCAATATAAGCCTGGCTAAAAGGAAAACCTACTTGTCGCAGGTATTTAGCATAAGAACGTAATACCATGACTTCACGCCATGACAAGGTAGCGGCAAAGATTAATTTATTGAAACCATCATTTTCAGCGCGGCCAAAATACACATTGGTGAAGGCCTCATCAAACAAATCCGCAAGACTTGCTAAATCGAGTGTCGTTTTACTATAAATAACCGAGAAATCACTGATCCAGATGTGGTCACCTTTGGCGGTGGTAACTTTGTAAGGACATTCGGTATAAACACGCAAATCAAAGTTTTCAAGAATGGGCAAAATGTCTGATAAAGGCATCGGATTTTGCCATTGATATAGACGCAGGCGCAAAGGATGCTCTGCATCTTCTGGCAAAAACTCAAAGCTCAGTTGCAGGGATTGTTTGTCAGACAGAGTTTCCATTTCACTGATATCGTGAATGGTGACAGGGATGCTATAAATCTCATCATAGCCAGGAGGAAAACCTTGGCTGTACTTTTGATAGAGCGCTTCGCCTTTTTTAGCGGCAAATTGCTTGATGAGTTGTTTGCGGAGTTGCTCAGTCCAGGTAAATGCCATGTCATGTTTCCTGTAGTATTCTATTGTGCATAAAAAGGTTTGCTTGTCACAAATTTAGCGCTGACATCGCCAGCATAAATTTCGCCATTTTTCATAGGAAGTTTTTTTATAGGTGCGCCGGCTCGCAAATCCAATTTGTTTACATTAACCCAAAATATATTGGGACGGTCCGTGTTTTCAAAATAATAAATTTTATTTTTTAAATCAGCGACACTACGCCATAAGGTGGTTGATACATTAGGTTTCACAGAAAATCCTGCTTGGATGGGCACGGAAACATTGCGAATAATAGAAAAAGCGATAGCAATGGATTGTTGTTCATTAGCTGTTTGCGGTGCAGTATTTAGGTAGAAACTGGCACGCACAAAGCGATCTTCAGGTTCACCCGTGCCTGGTAAAAATACCCCTTTTAAGTTTTGCCAATAATCATTTAGCGCTAATTGTTTTTCATACGAAGGTTCATTAGTCATGACTTTATAAGCTTTATTATGATGAATGATCAGTTTGCCATTTATATATTCAAAAATAGCATTGTCGCCATTTTTATCGGTGATGGACAAATGCACGGTGGGTTTATAACCATTCGGCAATGGCGGGGCTATCATATTGAATTTGTCCTGGCCATAATCTTTCACCACTTCATCCACGGTGGCGTAGTTATCGAGAACATATTGAGCCCAGTTTAAAATGGAAATATTTTGACGCGTCGCTTGTGGTTGACCGTAATCAGACGTCGCGAGATAGAGCAAATTAGCATTCAAACCTTCTGTATTAATGCCATCTGTTGTGCCTATGTCATATCCGCTGGCAATGACACTGCCGTATTTAGATGTCCAGACAACGCTATTAGGCTCTGGACTCCCAACCCGTTTTGTTCCCGCAGGAAAAGCCCATAAATCAGTGCGTAAATCTTCCACCCAATCCATGGATCGGCCGGTAACAACCGTATTATTTGATCCTGTATAAGTGAATCGACTGCAAGCATTTGCTTCAATGGCCGAAAGAGTGAGTAAACTGGTGATGAATAATACGAGGGCGCTTTTCTTGCATGGATACATGGCCAAATCCTTTTTAGCTAGAAATCCTTACGTCTTCAATGGCGAGCAGTCATAGTTTAATGTTAACTCTCTTCCAATATTAGCATGCAACAAGATAAGCGCGACAATCGTTCCTGCTGGGGCAAGCACAAGTGGTAATTCAGGTGTGATCGTCATTAATAGACTGCTTAAAAGGGCGGTCAATGCCCACACGCTGGCTACAATGATAAAGCAAATGCCCATGACTCTTCCTTGCTGATGCGGCGCAACTAAGCTTGAATAAAGCGCAGTCAGGCAGCTATAGGCTATCACATCACCCGCAGCGATGGGAGCTGCTCCCAGCCATGCCAGGACAGAGTATTCAGGATACAGACAAGCCAACAAGGTTGTGCCAAGGCCTATTAACATCGCGTAAGTGGAAGCCAGCAGGATTTGACGAAGGCGCAGGTATTTGTGCAAGACATACAGTAAAACACTGGCTGCGAAGGCCAACCAACACGCAATCATGCCAATAAACCAGCCTAATTGATGGGCGTCAAAATGTTTAAGGGTTTTCAGAATAGGTGAGATGCTTTGATAATACATACTCCAGCTGACCTGCAGAAACAACAGCACGAGGGAGGTGCGTAAAATGGCGGGATGGAGAAATAAGGTGGTCACACTGCGCCAATCAAATGGCTGACTATTGGCAGCGGGTCGTGATTCTTGTAATGAAAAAAATGTCACGACGACATTGATAAGTGCCAAGCAAGCGGCAATAAAAAATGGCGCGGAAAAATTGAGTTGGTGAAAATAAAATTTATTCGCAAAGTAACCGCCTAAAATAGGCCCCGCTGCGGCGCCAAGGGAAATACAAAATTGTAAATAACCCATGTAGATGACTTTTTTCTCTTTGGGGGCCATGTCACCGACAATGGCTAAGGCAGTGGGATTGGTTCGCGAAAAGGCACCTTTTACAACGAATCCTGCAAAAATTAAGGCGAGGGATCCGATGTAAATACCGCAAGCAACGCCTAAGGCAAATATAACGGCACTGGCTATTTCTATCATTAGGACGTTTTTTCTGCCCCATTTATCCGAGAGGATACTCAAGGATGAAGCAAAGAAAATATTCATTATATTGGTCAGTGCGATGCATAAGCCATACCACAAACTGCGCACGGCATAAGGTGTATCTGCTGTAAAAAGCCGGCTGTCAGCATCAAAAAAAATCAGAGTAATCAGTGGATACGTGAGTGTCAGATAGAGTTGATCAAGAAAGACAATGCCAAATAAAGGCCTTATCAGTCGACTTGCCGAGATCATAATTTCTTCCAGTCGTCCGAATCAATCGTCCGTCCGGCTTTCTTCCTTGTTTGTGGGGTATTGGTTTTTTTGCGAAAGAATTTTTCTCTTATCCAAGTAAAGACAAATAACACGAGGCCAACGACTGCTCCGAGGAAGAATAAATAAGCTAGCAATACGATGCCAAAGGCAAAGGCGACAAGTGCAATGCCAATCAAAAGAAAAGGGATAAGTTTGGCGAATAAACTATGCATATCGGACTCCGCTTAAAATTTTTCCCATAAGGTTTCGGACGACTGCTGTGCGGCATGGGGATTGTCACGCAAGCGATAAATACGGGCGTATTTTTCAATTTCCTTACGCTGGGACGCCGATTTTTTAGGGTGCGTTTTATCAAATTGCATCAGGAATTGGTCTAATTTACTGACAAAAAAATTCAAATTTAACCAATTTTTAAGCATCTGTAACACGGCCGTTCTCTCCTCTAAAGAACGTGCAAGTATAGCATAAAAGTACGTGATATCATGATATCCATAATTTACATTTTATCTTAATTTTAGTAAGGTTATGCGAGTAGATTTGTACAGAAAAGTGACAGGGCCTGGGAGAGTCGATGAAAGTTAATAAGAAATTTATGCTAGTGATGATGCTTGTCATGGTCTGTCTGTCCCAGCCTGCCCTTGCAAAAAAGCATAAGGCGCATAAAGTTACGCATAAAGTAGTGCAACATACTGTCACCCACAAAAAAGTCGTTCATAAACCACTCCTCAAGTCAGCCCATAAGCCCGTCTTAACTAGGGCTGCTGATTCCTCCTATCAAGTGCCTGCTGCCATTACAGGCAGTCAATTAGGATCGCAGCTCGAACGGATTATCTACGAAACGCCGAATGCCGATATCGCGGTGTATGTTAAATCCATGAAAAATGGCGATGCTTTATATAGGCGCAATATTAATCAGGCGCTCACGCCTGCCAGCACGATGAAGATTTTCACTGCTGAAGCTGCTCTTTTATATCTCGGTCCTGATTATCGTTTTTCCACTCAATTACTGACGGATGCAAAATCGGTTAAAAATGGCATTCTGCAGGGTAATCTTTACATCGTACTAAGCGGTGATCCAACACTTGCTTATTATGATTTGGTGGATTTGATGCTGACGCTGAAGTCACAACAAATTCAGGCTATTTCTGGCAATGTGTATATCGACAATACCGCTTATGACCAGCAATTTTACGGACCGGGTTGGGAAGAAAAAGACAAGGAATACTGCTATGCCGCGCCGATTAGCGCGAGCATTATCAATCATAATTGTCTCTCGTTTCAAGTGACGCCGTCCAAAGTTGCCGGACATAACGCCCAAATTGTGACATCACCCAAATATTTTTATATGCCGTTTCAAAATTCAGTTGTCACGAAAGCTAATCGCACGCGGGGTTGCGGCGTGCGCATGAATAAGATGCAAGGCAGTGGCGTGGCGTTAGATGGTTGCATGGCCCAGGGTCGTTATGCGATGGGCATCAGTTATGTGGTCACTGAAATTAATGCTTACAATTATGCCTTATTTGAAAACTTGCTCAATCGTTTGCGCG
>CAYUYG010000168.1:0-4607 GCA_964449125.1 uncultured Coxiellaceae bacterium
CGCCGTGCGTGTCATGAAAGCGGGTGCAATCGATTTTTTAACCAAGCCTTTTAATGACCAAGTCTTGCTTGAAAGCATCAATAAGGCATTGCGTATTGATAAAGCAAACCGTGAAAAACGTCAGGAGAGCGCCCAGGCACGCGCCAAATTTGCTTTATTATCACCACGTGAAGTGCAGGTGCTGCAAGGCATTGTTGCGGGCAAACCAAATAAGGTTATTTCGGCTGAATTGAAGATTTCTTTAAAAACAGTCGAAGCGCATCGTGCATCCGTGATGAAAAAAATGGGTGTTAAATCTGTTCCCGAATTGGTGAAACTGGTACTCACAAATAGCATTCAGGAAGAGGCTGTTGAGGAAGAATAGACCACATTAGTAAACTAAGGGTATAACTAGCCCAAATTAGTACTTTCCTGATGGTGTTTACCCTGAGTTATGTAGGGATATTCAAGTACTTTCTTATGGCTTTCTCCCAATTTTTATCCTCGTTCACAAGTGAGATGATTAGAATCCCCTCACTAAAAATGTAACGGATAAAGAGTCAGCGTTAAGGAGAATGCAGCCATGTCAGATAAGAAACAAGTATTGATCGTCACTAATGCTATTACAGATGATGAAGTGATTCAAATCAAAAAAGCATTTAACAATGAAGTAGAATCTAAAATGGACATTAATTTAAGCCTTGTTCATGTTATACCACGCTTACCGACGTGCTATTTCAATATTCCCTCAATGGGCATTTTAGTTGAAAAGTATTATGACGAAGCCAAGTATTCCTTGAATGAAGTTGGTAAATTATTGGGCGTTTCTAAAAAAGACCAATGGTTAATTTCTGGCAAAATTCGTACCGAAGTCCTGCGTTTAGCAAACAAGCTCGGCTCAAGCTTTATTTTAGCCAGCTCAAAACAGATTCAGGAATTGCAGCGGTCCCTATTTTTCAAAAATATTCACCAATACGCTTTGATTAAAAATATCAACCAGTTAAAACAAAACTATAACGAGTAAGCATCTCAAGTTAGTATCTCCTTAGAGAACCGACGACGTACTTGAGTTAACCCGTATTGAATCCTCCCATTCAATACGGGTTTTTTTTAGCGATTGTTCTCAGTATACTGCCCACTTCTCAATAAAAAGCCCTATCGGAGTTGTGGAACATGGAAAAATTTAACGCGCTCTATGCGCAATCTGGCGGTGTTACAGCCGTCATTAATGCCTCTGCCTGCGGTGTAATTGAAACTGCACGCAAACACGGCGACAAAATAGGCACCGTTTATGCGGCTCGTAATGGCATTATCGGCGCACTGACCGAAGATTTGATCGACACAAGCCACGAATCCGATGCAGACATTGCTGGGCTACGTTATACCCCAGCAGGTGCCTTTGGATCCTGCCGACATAAACTCGGCTCAATTGAAAAACACCGTAAACAATACGAACGTTTAGTAGAAGTTTTTTCTGCACATAATATTCGTTATTTTTTTTATAATGGTGGTGGCGATTCACAAGATACCGCACATAAAGTTTCTCTAATTAGTCAAGAATTAGGCTATCCCATTACGTGTATTGGCATCCCCAAAACCGTCGATAACGATTTACCATTTACAGACAACTCCCCTGGTTTTGGCTCCGTCGCGAAATACGTTGGCGTGTCCATACGTGAAGCAGGTATGGATGTTGCCTCCATGGCACTGACTTCTACTAAAGTGTTTATTATGGAAGTGATGGGACGCCATGCTGGTTGGATCGCAGCCTCAGGTGGACTCGCTGCGGAACGCGAAGGCGATTCTCCTCATATTATTTTATTTCCAGAAATACCACTCAATGTCGACGCTTTTTTAAAACGGGTGCAAGAGTGCGTGAAAAAATACGATCATTGTTCAATTGTCGTTTCCGAAGGCATTAAAAATGCAGATGGCGCTTTTGTTTCGGAACAAGGTCTTGTTGATGCCTTTGGACATAAACAATTAGGTGGTGTCGCGCCCGTTATCGCCAAATTGATCAAAGACAATTTAGGTTATAAATATCATTGGGCACTTGCCGATTATTTACAACGCTCTGCGCGTCATATCGCCTCCAAAACGGATGTTGAACAAGCTTATGCCGTCGGCAAAGCAGCCGTTGAAATGGCGCTCGCTGGTAAGAATGCTATTATGCCAATTATCGTGCGCGCAAAAGGCGAGACGTATAGCTGGAGTATTGGTGAAGCACCACTTGAAAAAGTCGCCAATGTGGAAGTTAAAATGCCGCGCGATTATATTACTGAAGATGGATTTGGTATTACCGCCGCTTGTCGTCAGTACTTATCACCGCTAATCCAAGGCGAAGATTATCCGCCGTATCAAAATGGTTTACCGGCTTATGTAACATTAAAAAACACAACGGTAGCAAAAAAGTTAAGCACAACTTTTGAATTATCCAAAACAGGTTAATCACTACGAACTGAAGGCTTCGACGAGAGGCCTTCATTCTGCAACATTGATTATTTTTGAATTTCACAACTGATTCTTCTGACTCATCAACAACTTTTTTTCTACTTGCTCATGCAACACTTTTTAAGCTGGAAAATCGTTTGAGCACGAAACATGATAAGCACCTATCACATTTGTTATGACTTAATTATAGGTGTGAATAGAATTATTTATATTAGTCAGATCAATGGAAGACAAATCAGCAGGGCAAGAGAACTGATTCTTGATGACCAAGCATCATCTCATCTCGATAAAAAAAGGCAGCAATTAAACTGACACTCACGGCAAAAATAAGATAATAAGTGATAGCAAATAAATTACCTGTCATGCTAATTAACCATGTCACAATGAATTGTGCAAAACCGCCAAACAGCATCACCACTAAATTTGTACTTAGTGATATACCCGTCGAACGAATAGCAGCCGGAAATAAATTGGCTAATGCACCTGCGTAAACACCAAAATACGCCCCTAACAATAGACCGAAGATTAATTCAACACCGATTAAAGTGCTAACAGATGGATAATAAATTAATAGCATGAATAAGGGATAAATACTCAATAAATACAAAAAAATGGAGCTAATTAATATTTTTCGGATACCTATTTTATCGGAAAGCCAACCAAACAATGGAATGCCCAAAATAATAGGCAAAACACCTGTTAACATCCCGACGAAAGAATTGGATAAAGATAAATTCAAATAGTGATGCATAAAAACAGGCATGTATAACTTAATATAAGTCGCAACCGTGCCACCCACTCCCAATCCCATCCCAATCAATAATGATGTGGAATGCATTTTTAAATTCCGCATAAAACCTAATTGATTTTTCGTTTTTAAAGATTTACAGACAGATTCCTCAGTGTGTAAACGCAAATAAATACCAACGGGCGCAATGATTAAGCCAAATGCAAAAGGCAAGCGCCAACCCCAAGCAGTAATTTGTGCAACGCTCAGAAACTGAGCTAGCACAATTCCCATGATAGAACCCAATAAAGCTGAGCAATTTTGGCCGACCATTTGCCATGATGCATAAAAACCACGTTGCCCAGGCGGGGCCAATTCCACCAACATGGCAGTTGCTGTGCCAAATTCACCACCCGCTGAAAAGCCTTGCAGTAGTCTTGCCAACACAATAATCAGTGGCGCAATCAGACCCACTTGTGCATACGTGGGTGCCAATGCAAGCATGAGCATTGCGATGAACATGCAACACATAATGGCTGTCAGGGCTGATCGTCGTCCTATTTTATCGGCATAATAACCAAACACGATTGCCCCAAGTGGACGCATTAAAAACGCAACGCCAAACGTTGCCGTTGCGGCAAGTAGTGAATTCACTGAATGTTGGCTAGGAAAAAATAATTGCAGGATATAAACGGTCATTAGGGAATAAATGACAAAATCATACCATTCAAGTGCGTTACCGATGACCAGCGCGCTCACGGTTTTTTTGGATAAGTAGGGGGTTTGCATGGCGTTACTATATTAAAAATACTGGGCGATTTCATGTAAAATCTATAAAATCCACTAGAAGTATACACCCGCTAAAAAACATCCCCTTCAACCCCATGTTTTTCAAGGATTTCACGCAATGACTTTAAGGCAGTCATTTGAATCTGCCGAACTCGTTCACGGGTTAAACCAACCGATTTTCCGACCTCTTCCAGCGTTTGTCGATCATAGCCACCCAAACCAAAACGTCGGCACAATACCTCACGCTGTTTTTCATTTAATTCCTTTAGACATTCTTCCAAGCTATTATGCAAATGTTCATTCGCCAGCATCTCAGCAGGGTCTAGTGCACTCTTGTCAGCCAGTGCTTCAACTAAAGGCTTACCGGCATTATTATCATTGCCAACTTGCATATCCAACGATACGACATGCTCGTTAAGCTCCATCATGTTTTTTACATCGTCGATTGATTTATCGAGAGCTTGAGCAATTTCATGATAACTGGGCTCATGATTTTGATGCTTCATTAATTCACGGGCAGTCGATAAATACATATTTAATTCACGTAACACATGAATAGGCAATCGAATGGTGCGCGTCTGATTCATGATTGCGCGTTCAATGGTTTGCCGGATCCACCATGTTGCATAAGTTGAAAAACGAAAACCCCGTTCGGGATCAA